>JAAAOZ010000500.1 GCA_009908585.1 Chloroflexota bacterium | reverse complement strand
CCCACGGCCCAATGGCCGCGGGAACCGCCGGGCCTGAGATGACGAGAAAAAGTGTCAACCTATTTCTGAACCACCCCGACTTAATTTCTTGGAACGGCCTAAGTGATTTGGTACGCAATCAGCTCAGCTTCGTTTGCCCAACCTCTTGCTCTCCCTTTCGCTTGGGCGCTTTCGTGCTACACTCTCTAATATCATGGCTAAACGGAAAGCAAAATCTAGGCTCCGTATTCAAGGCTTGGTTCGCCTGATGAACTACGCCCGCGAGCAAATCAGTGCGGGCGTGCTGGCGGATCAGCGGGACGACTTCCGCGCGCTGGTGGAGGATGGCGTGCAGCAGGTCGAGCGCATCTGCCGCCAGCACCGATGCACGCCGCGCGATCTGCCGGCGCCCTCGCGGCGGGCCTATCGCTACCTCAAGGGCCTGGATCTGGACGATCTCCCTGAGCGGGCGGCGGATCAACCGCCCGCGCCTCACGTGCGCGTCAGTGGGATTATCAGCACCGTTGATTATTATCAATCCAAGTTGGCGGACTTGGCGCGTCAGCAAGCAGCCTGGGAGCCGGCGGATGCCGAGGTCATCGAATTGTCTAATTCTCTGCGCGGCGATGCTGATGCCATCGCGGGGCTGTGTGAGGAGCAGCACGGGCGTCCCGCGCACCTGCCGATCCGTTCGCGGCGGGGCTATCAATGGCTGAGCTACTTGAGCGCGCCGGAGACGCTGGCCCAGCATCTGACGGCCCTGTCTGCCGTTCAGGCGTTGGGCGAGAAGCGCCACTTTCGCCAGCACTTGCCCGCCTCGCACCGCGAGCACCCCCTGCACATCCAATTTTACGTCAGTTCCGCGTTGTGGCGGACACAACTCCAGGAACGATCTGTCGATGTCAAGCTTCACGAGGGCTTCATCGGCGCGCCGGAGAAGATTCTGCGCGCGCTGCTGCACGCGGCGCTGGGTCACAAGGACGATGCCTATCAACAGCGATGTAAGACGTACGCGGCCTCGGAGCCGTTCGCGGATGTGACGACTGAGATCGCGATGACGACGGCGGAGTTATCGACGGCCACGCAGGGCCAGCACTACGACCTGGCGGAGGTCTTCGAGCGCGTCAACGACGCCTACTTCGATGGCCAACTCGACCGCCCGCGCCTGGCCTGGAACAAGACGCTCACCGAGCGCAAGATGGGCCACTATAACACGCACACCGACACGTTGATGTTGAGCATCACCCTGGACGCCATCCCTGTGCCGCGCTACGTGATCGACTATGTGATGTATCACGAATTGCTCCACAAGCAGCTCGGCGTGAGCGTCGTCAACGGACGGCGCCACGTGCACACGCCTGAGTTCCGCGCCGCCGAGCAGGCGTTCGCGCGATATGAGGAGGCGGAGGCCTATCTGGCCCAGATGCGGCGTAAGTTTGGGGCGTAGCCACTCAACGACAGCGAGTATACTCCAGGAGGCCCAAATGGATCATCCCCCAGAGACGTGGGAACATCTTAACCACGAGATGATCACCTGTCGCCAATGTCCGCGCCTGGTCGCATGGCGCGAGGAGGTCGCGCGCACCAAGCGCCGCGCCTACGAGGATTGGGAGTATTGGGGCAAGCCGGTGCCGGGCTTCGGCGACCGTCACGCCCGCGTCGTCATCGTCGGGCTGGCGCCGGGCGCCCACGGCTCGAATCGCACCGGGCGGATGTTCACGGGCGATAGCTCCGGCGAGACGCTCTTCGGCGCGCTGCATCGCGCGGGATTCGCCAATCAACCCACGGCCACCCATCGCGGCGACGGCCTCCGCCTGGACGATATCTTCATCACCGCCGTGGTGCGCTGCGTCCCGCCGAAGAATCGGCCCAAGGCACAGGAACGTCACAACTGCCGTCCCTTCCTGGCGCGCGAGCTGGCCCTGCTGACGGAGTTGCAGGTCGTCTTGGCGTTGGGCCACGTGGCCTTCAAGGGCTACCTGCGCCTGTTGCGCGAGCAGGGCCAGCAGGAGGCCGTGCGCGGCCTCAAATTCGAGCACGGGAAGATCTATTCCCTGCCCGATTCGCTGCCGACGCTGGTCGCCTCGTACCATCCCAGCCGGCAGAACACTCAGACCGGCCTGCTCACGCTGGAGATGTTCGATGACGTCTTCCGCCAGATTCGGGCGCTGCTGGACTCATCCGCCGCGTGACTTCATTTGTCCTATTGCCGGTCACACTGCGTCGCCAATATTTTCTCTTCATCGGATGGAACATCGGTCTGGTGCTGGTCGGCAACATTTTGCTTGGAGTTTGTGGCTTAGCTGAAGCCCGAGTGGGATGGAACGGCGCGATTTTGGCCACGATGAGCTATGAGGCCATCTTCTTGTGGCGCCATCTCCAATCGAATCACCGTCCCAATCAAGCTCAGATCCTGTCCCGGTTGGGCGCCGCCAACATCATTACGCTGACGCGGGGCTTGCTCGCGACGTTGCTATCGGGATGGCTGGCCTTGGATACAATCGCGTCAAGCGCGATCTGGCTGCGTTGGGGGCCGGCGTCGCTCTACACTGCCATCATTCTGATGGACGTCATAGATGGCAAGATGGCGCGGCGGAGGCGGCGCGTCACAGCGTTGGGAGCCGAGTTAGATGTGGCATGGGATGCGCTGAGCATGGTCATCATCGGGGCTATCGGCATTCAGCGGGGGCGTCTCCCTTGGATGTACGCGCTCGTACCGGCGGCGCGCTATCTCTTTCTCGTTGGCCTCTGGCTACGCCGCCGATGGGAGCAGCCCGTCGTTTCGCTGCCGCCGAGCGTGCCGCGCCGCGCTATCGCCAGCTTTCAGATGGGCTTTTTGAGTCTCGCGCTCTGGCCCGTGTTCGAGGCGGCCACAGTGCGCGCGCTCGCGTGGCTCTTTATGGCGCCGTTGCTGGGTAGCTTTCTCAAGGATTGGGCCTTGGTCACTGGGCGGCTCGATTGGCAGACCTTCCGGGGCCGGCGATATTTGCGCGGCGTCAAGGTGGCCGCCAACGTGGGGGCGTTGATTCTGCGTGGGGTTGTCGTCGGATGGTTGCTCTTAGGGCGGCCTGCCATAGCCATGCCCGCGCTGCGATGGCCGCTCGCCGGGATGTTGGCCGTTGGCTTCGCCGGGCGCTTCGCGGCCGGGATGCTTCTGCTGCTGATGGCGCTCTCGCCTTCCTCCTCCTCTCCTGCGTTTTGGAGCTTGTGCGGCGGCGTCGCCTTGCTACATCTGGGTACCGGGCCTGGCTCACTGTGGCGGGAGACCGCGTGGCTCTCACGATCTTGATGTTGTTTCTGAGCTGATCATAGTAATATTGTGGAGGATGAACCAATGGGTAATTATCCACTGTTTCCGATATTGACCGAAGCGCAGATGCGCGCCCGGCTGGCGCCGCCCTCGGCGCGCGTGCGGATGGTGTTGGACACCGACACGGCCAACGAGATCGATGACCAGTTCGCGCTCGTCTACGCGATGCTCTCTCCCGCGCGCTTGGACGTCGAGGCGATGTACGCCGCGCCCTTCGATAACGAGAAATCCAACGGCCCGGCGGATGGGATGGAGCAGAGCTATCGAGAGATCGTGCGCCTGCTGGCGCAGCTTGAGGTCGCGCCGGAGGGATTCGTCTATCGCGGCGCGACGCGCTATCTGCCCGGCGTGGACGCCCCGGTCGAGAGCGAGGCCGTGCGCGATTTGATCACGCGCGCGAAGGCCGGCCCCGCGCCGCTCTACGTCGTCGCCATCGGCGCGATTACCAACATCGCCTCCGCGCTCCTGCTGGCGCCGGAGATCGTCGAGCGGATCGTGGTCGTGTGGCTGGGCGGGCACGCCTCGCACTGGCCGCATAATCGAGAATTCAACCTCCAACAAGATCCGCTGTCCGCCCGCGTGCTCTTCGATGCGGGCGTGCCGTTGATCCGCGTGCCGTGCTATCCCGTCGCCTCGCACATGCTGACGACGGCGCCGGAATTAGAGCGCTACGTCCAGGGCAAGAGCGCTATCGGCGACGACTTGGTCGCGCTCTTCAAGGCCTATCACGACGATCACTATGCGTGGGCCAAGGAGATTTGGGATCTCGCGGCGGTGGCCTATCTCGTCGAGCCGTCGTGGGTCACGTCTGCGCTCGCGCCCAGCCCGATACTGAACGACGATCTGACGTGGACACACGACGCTGCGCGGCGCCTCGTCCGCGAAGTGCAGTGGGTGAATCGCAACGCCATCTTCCGCGACCTCTTCGATAAATTGGCGTCTCAGTAGCGACTTGACGAGGCGCGAAAACCGATTATGTTGGAGAAGGGTTTGAGACTTTACTGTTTGATATGGGAGTGTCGCGTCTAGGGGCATCGTAAAATATAAGAATCTCCTCTACGTAATACGCAATACGAAATACGCAATACGAAATACACTTCACGCATTGATTGCCAAGACAAAACCTCCCCATTTGATATAACATCACGACGGAGCGTCATAGCTATGGGATTTTTTAGCGGCTTAGATCGAGAGGCCTACGATCGCGAATACAGCGATCGGGAGTTGTTGCAGCGCATCTTCGCTTACTTCCGTCCGCACCGGAAGCGCGTGCTTGGCGTGGGCGCGGTGATCATGGTCGGATCATTGATTTCCGCCCTCCAGCCGGTGGCTGTTGCCCGCGCGTTGGATCTGCTGGTCGTGGATCGGCGGCGCTTGGATGTATTCATCGCCGTAGTTGCCTTTATGCTGGTGTATGGCGTGGTCAACTGGGGCGTGAACTGGGTGCGGCGGAGGGTCACGGGGATGGTGATTGCCGATATTGTCTCCACGCTGCGCACAGACGCCTTCGCGGCCTCGGTGCGGCATGATCTTTCCTTCTTTGATGAGTTCCGCTCCGGGCGGATCATCAGCCGCATCACCTCGGATACGGAGGAGTTTGCGCGTGTGGTGCAACTCGTCACCGATTTGATCGGGCGCGTGATCGAAGTGCTGATCCTGCTGGGATATTTGTTCAGCGTCTCGTGGCGCCTGACGCTGCTTCTGGTGGGCATGGCGCCCATCGTCGTTGGCATAGCGATGGCCTTCCGGCGGCTGGCCCGCCGGGTCACGCGCAAGGGCTTCCAGGTGCTGGCCGAGGTCAACGCCTCGATTCAAGAGGCGGTCACGGGCATCAGCGTCGCCAAGAATTTCCGCCAGGAGGCAAACATCTACGAGGAGTTCTCCGAGGTCAACCGCCAATCTTACCACGTCAATTTGCGCCGAGGCTACGCGCTGGCGTTGACCTTCCCGGCGCTCAACGCGATTTCCGGCGTGGGGACGGCGGTGTTGGTTTACTTCGGCGGCCTGCCCGCCGCGATGGGCTCGATCTCCGTCGGCAGTTGGTACCTCTTCGTCTCCAGCTTGGACCGCTTCTGGTTCCCGATGATCAGCCTCTCGGCCTTCTGGAGCCAATTCCAGGGCGGCCTTTCGGCCTCGGAGCGCGTCTTCGCGCTGATCGATGCGGAGCCGACGGTGCGGCAGGAGGAAGAGGCGTCCGTCGAGGCGCTCAAGGGCGAAATCCTCTTCGATCACGTGGACTTTCGCTACACGGAGCAGGAGCGGGTGCTGGAGGATTTCACCCTGCACATCGAGCCGGGCGAGAGCGTGGCGCTCGTCGGCCACACGGGCGCGGGCAAGAGCAGCATCGCCAAGCTGATCGCGCGCTTCTATGAGTTCCAGGACGGACGCATCCTTATCGACGGGCGCGACCTCCGCACCTTTGACCTGCACGAGTACCGGCAGCAGTTGGGCATGGTCTCGCAGATGCCCTTCCTCTTTACGGGCACGGTGGCCGATAACATCCGCTATGGCCGACCGGGCATCTCCGACGAGAAAATCCTCGCTATGGCCCGGCAGATCGGCGAGGGCGGCTGGCTGGAGACGCTGCCCAACGGCCTAGAGACGGAGGTGGGCGAGCGCGGCGGCAAACTTTCGATGGGCCAACGGCAGTTGGTGGCGCTGTTGCGCGTGTTGGTGCAGGAGCCGGCCATCTTCATCTTGGATGAGGCCACCGCCAGCATCGATCCCTTCACCGAGATGCAGATCCAGGAGGCGACCGACCTGATCTTGCAGCAGAGCACATCGATTCTCATTGCCCACCGGCTCTCCACCATTCGCGCCGTCGACCGGATCATCGTCCTGCGCGAGGGCCAGATCATCGAAGAGGGCGATCACGATGCCCTGATGGCCCAGGGCGGCCACTACGCCGAGCTGTACAACACCTACTTCCGCCATCAATCACTCTCGTATGTCGAAGAGGTCGGTTGGCGCAAGAAGCAACGCGCGGGCGCGACCGCGTGATGGCCTGAGCGGAACAAATACATCCTCCTTCACGTCTATAGTAGTAGATGTGATCCTTGCGAAGGTTCGGGAAGCAATTTCGGGCCAGAAGCCTTTTAGTCTGGTGAAGATAGTTTGATTAACAAGGCTCTTCGCAACCTTCGCAAGGGTTAAAATTACCAACAAACAAGGAGGATACGATGCGAATCTGGTTGATTTTGTTAACGGTGAGTGTGTTGATGACAGGATGCATGCCCAGTTCCCAGGCGGTGAAGGCCGAGGTCGCGCAGGCGGATGTGCCGCGCGAGACGACGCCGGATGTCTCTGAGGAACAGATGGCGGCCTTGGTCGAGGGCAACACCGCCTTTGCGGCCGATCTCTATCAGGAACTACGCGGGACCGACGGCAATCTCTTCTTCTCGCCGTACAGCATTTCCACGGCGCTGGCGATGACCTACGCCGGCGCGCGCGGCGAGACAGAGACGCAAATGGCGGAGACGCTGCACTTCACTTTGTCTCAGGAGGAGCTACATCCGGCGTTCAACGCCTTGGATATGGCCTTGGAGCCGGGCGAGGATGTGACCGACGAGGAGTTCATCCTGCACATCGCGAACTCCCTGTGGGCGGAAAAGGAGTACGATTTCCGCGAGGCATTTTTAGAGCTGTTGGCTCGTCACTATGGCGCGGGATTGCGCTTGGTCAGCTTCAAGACCGCGCCGGAGGATGCGCGCCAGGCCATCAACGAATGGGTCAGCGATCAGACCGAGGAGAAGATCCAGGATTTGATCCCCAAAGGCGGCGTCACGGACCTGACCCGCCTCGTCCTGGCCAATGCGATCTACTTCAATGCCAAGTGGACGCACCCCTTCCCCAAGGAGAACACCCAAGATGGCGCGTTCACGCTTCTAGACGGCAGCGAGGTCGAGGCGCCGATGATGGCGTGGAACAAGCCGCAGATGATTCCCCACGCCCAGGGCGCGAATTATCAGGCCATCGAACTGCCCTATCGCGGCGGCGAGGCCAGTATGGTGATCATCGTGCCGGACGCCGGGGAATTTGAGGCCTTCGAGCAAGGCCTCTCCGGCGAGCAACTGGAATCGATCCTGAGCGAGATGGAGACGCGCGGCGTCGCGCTGACGATGCCCAAATTCGAGTACAAATCCTCGTTCAGCCTGGCCGACACCTTGGCCGAGATGGGCATGCCCGACGCGATGGACGAGGAGCGCGCCGATTTCTCCGGGATGGACGGCACGCGCCGGCTCCTGATCACGGACGTCTTCCACAAGGCCTTCGTGGCCGTGGATGAGGAGGGCACGGAGGCAGCCGCGGCGACCGCCGTCGTCGTCGGTATAGAATCGATGCCGGTGACCGACGTCGAACTGACCGTGGATCGCCCTTTCATCTACCTCATCCGCGATACCCGGACCGGTTCGGTGCTCTTCTTGGGCCGTGTGATGCACCCCGCTGATTGATTGCCAGTAAGACGATCATCGTCCAAGCCCTCAGTGTGACCTGCACTGGGGGCTTTTGCGTTGAGGACTATCCAGAACGCCTGTAACCCGCATACGATTTTTCAACGATGCTGTCGCGAGGCGGTATCCCTGTGGGATTCTTTTGAAACTTCTTCCCCTTTGCTGTACAATAAGTCTAACCCCAGATTGAACAACCGGTTAGCCGGAAAGGAGGCGGAGTGATGACAAATCTATCAACATTCGATCAAATTAAAGAGCAGGTGCGGTACTTCAATAGGCAGATCCTCAATCCCTTCACGTTGAGCTTTGCCGGACGCCCCCACAGCCCCTACGCGATCATCCGGCACGAGGGGCGCACGTCGGGGCGCGTGTACAAGACACCGGTCGTCGCCCAACGCACTGACGAGGGCTTTGTCATCCCGATGCCCTACGGCGACCACGTGGATTGGTTCCGCAATTTGAAGGCCGCCGGGGAGGGCGTCGTCGCTTCTGGCGGGCATGCGTATCAAATCGGCGATTTCGAGGTGGTGGATGCCGAGGTTGCCCTCCCGGAGTTCCCCGAATGGATGCAGCCGCTGCTCGAGAAGGCCGAGACGGAGCAATATCTGCGCGCGCAACGCCTTTCGGATACCCCGGAGCTAGACGCGGTCTATCAGCGCCTCATCGCCGACTATCCCATCACCAACGCGATCCCCATCATCGTCGGCGCGGTGATCGGGTTCATCGTGCTGCTGCTCGTCATCCGCGCCATCGTGCGCGAAGTTATGGATTGAGCCGGTACGCAACACTTCTCCGCCGACTGGCCTCGGCGGAGAAGTGTGGGTCTTTTGGATTTTGCCGGGCAATCCCTTAACCAGCCCTAAAATCGGCGAAGATTTGTGTGTTTGTGGGGATCACAGACCTTTTTCGCGTCGTTACCGGGTTCTGGATGGGGATAGCTCAATTGCACCCGGCGAATTCCTGAAGAACCAAGATTACTAGCAGGCTAAAACCCAACCAACAACGAAGAGTGAAAATGATGGCTGTCAAAACACGCTTCCAAAGCGCCGACTTCGAGAGAATCCTGGCTCAGTATGATCTGGGAAGCTATACTCACGCGGAAGCTATCCAACGCGGCGCGATCCAGACAAACTACTTTCTGAACACAACATACGGGAAGTTCGTGCTGCGGTATTACGAGACGCGCTCTACACAGTCCGTCTTGTTTGAGAGCGAGTTACTATCATATCTAGCCGCCCACCAATATCCGTGTCCGCTTCAAGTCAAGAATATTCACGGAGCATACGTTAGTCACTACCGTGAGCGCCCGTATGTTGTATTTGAGTTTATTGAAGGGCAGCATATAGAGCATCCCACCGCATTCCACTACCAACAACTCATACAACAAGCAGCGGAATTGCAGAAGCTGACAGTAGGCTACGCTTCACCGTATACCTCGCAGCGCTGGAATTACACTCCGGCCCTGTGCCACAAGTTAGCTCAGTCAGAGGCCGAGAAGCTCAACACACGGCGCGCGCGTGCAAAGCTGGTGTGGCTGGAAAGTGCATTGACCCGGTTGGCTCTGCCGGGGACTTTGCCGCAGGGGATTTGTCACTGTGATTTCCATTTTTCCAATGTGCTTTTTGAAGGTGACAAATTCGTGGCGCTACTGGACTTTGACGACGCGAATTACACGTACCTGTCATTCGATTTGGTGGGGTTGATAGAGCGCTGGGCGTGGACGCACCGGGAAGATAAGCTGGATCTTGAAGCAGCTCGTGAGGTGGTTCAGATATACATGAGATATCGGCCCTTGGGAGAGCAAGAGCGGTATCATTTGTACGATGTCTACAAATTGAGTATTTTGATGGATAGTGTGTGGTATTTCGGTAGATGGTCTGGGGATAGTTTCTATGAGAGCCGGAAGCTGGAATTCTTGGAGGATTTAGGGCGACAGAGATTCTGCGAAAGGCTCTTTGGGTGATGCGGGAAGTTGGGGTTGATGTGCGGGATAAATTGATTGCTTCGTTTGCCCCTAGGCGCGCCTCTTGGGGGCGAGGGATATACAAGGACAGGTTAGATGCAAGACCAGGACGCGCTCAGACAAACTGCGCTATCAAAGTTACGGGGACTACCTTCTCGAGCGAAACTGTTCGCCTTCATTAGCTGGCTCGATATAATGTGTGCGGGAGCTTCCCCCGATTCGTTGGCGCAACAGATATTGGCTCGTGCTATCATTGCTGCCGGCTATGGGCTGATGGAAAAAAGGTTCCTTCCCACGGTTCAGGTTACTATCGAGGCGGCAGAAGCCTATGTCTTGGCGCCTACGGACGAGCATTTTGAGCGTTATGTCATCGCCGCGACCAACTCCTATCCTTTTGGCTCGGGGGAGGGATGCTATGCCATAGCCGAACTTGGCTATGAAGGCTGCGCGCTGGGGAGTGGATGTGGGAGCGGGGCTGGATCTCTGGGCAGTTTCGCCGCTGAACTGGGAGACGCCGTGGTCATGGAACTCATCGCGGCCGAGCTTATCCCTTGGCTGCGAGAGGAGGGCGATCCTGTCGCCTCGCGTGTTCTTCCGCGTCGAAGTGTGGGACGGGGGGCTGTAGCGTAGTCACGGTTCGGAGGCAAGATGAACAATGCAACGTTTGAGCGCTTGATTAGGGAGTTGTCGGATCGTGATCCCCAAACGCGCCGCCAAGCCCTGGCCCAGCTTGGGGAACTGGGGGATGAGCGAGCTGTAATTGCTGCATAGCACGGAATAGAAGCGCAGAAGCGCAAGGAGGTCAAAATTGAATCACCGACAGCCAAAGAAAACCATCGTATGCAAGCCTCTCGACGACCATCAGTGGACCTTCGAGTACCCTCGGATAAGTTGGGAGACCCAAGAGGAATTTTACGCGGCCATCGAGCTTCGGCGCGCCGGCTACATCGCTGAGGCCGAAGCGGAATATCGCCGCCTCGTCGCCGAATTCCCGGAGTTCATCGATGCCCACCACTATCTCGCGATGCTCCTGAGCGAGACGGGGCGCGACGAGGAGGCCTATCACACTTGGCAACTGGTCGTCGCCCTCGGTTTGCAAGCTTTGCCGGAGGCGTTCGAGATCGGGCGGGATCGCCTGCCCTGGTTCGTGTTGGAAAACCGGCCATTCTTGCGCGTCTACCACGGGCTGGGATTGGCGTACTATGACCGGGGCGAGTTCGAGAGGGCGCTGGAGATCTTCGAGAATCTATTGGCAATGAATCCCTCGGATAATCAGGGCGCGCGTGCGCTGGCTATCGATTGCCATTTTGAGCGGGGCGATCCAGAGAGCGTGTTGGAGATTTGCGGTCGCTACCCGGAGGATGGGTTGGAGCAAGTGGTGTACGGTCGCGCGCTGGCCTTATATCAACTGGGGCACAAAGCGGAGGCGGAGGACGTCCTATGCGATGCGATAGGATGGTTGCCCTTGATCGCCAAGGAACTGGTCAAACAGCGCCACCGGCGTCCCAAGGACTTCGATCCGTATCGCATCATTCACGGGAGCGCCAACCAAGCCTACCTTTACTGGCACGATCAAGGGCGACATTGGGCAAATACCTCCGGCGCTCTGGCCTGGGTCCAATCGTGTCTGCCAGCGTGCAGTAAGCAGTAACACCAAGTATGGTCATCCACCCATCCGACAAAATTAGAGACAAAGAGAGGTTATGATGCAATTTGGTTACTTTGACGATGCCAACCGCGAGTACGTGATCACCCGCCCCGATACGCCCCAATCGTGGAGCAATTACCTGGGCACAACGGAATACGGCGCGATCATCACTAACAACGCGGGCGGCTACGGCTTTTACAAATCCGGCGCCCAGGGCCGATTTCTGCGGCTCCGCTTCAACAGCGTCCCTATAGATCAGCCGGGGCGTTACTTTTACATCCGCGATCAGGCCAGCGGCGACTATTGGTCGGCCTCGTGGCAGCCGGTGGGCAAGCCGCTCTTAATCTACGATTCGATTTGCCGTCACGGCATGGGCTACACCATCATCGAATCCCAATACGCCGGCATTCGCTCCCAAGCCACCTATTACGTCCCCTTGGGCGAGACCTTCGAATACTGGCGCTTGAAGCTGGTCAATGAGAGCGACCGCCCCCGGACGCTGGCGGTCTTCTCGTTCTGTGAATTCACCAACAACTGGGATACCCGGCAGGACACGGTCAATTTGCAATACTCCCTGTTCATCGTCAAGGGCCAATGCCTCGACAACGGTCTGCTGCGCGTCGCCATTCACGACAATCTCATTGAGCAGGCTAACGACGTTGAGGGCGCCATCGCGGAGGGCGACCTCCCGCAATGCACCTGGATGGGCCTGGTCGGCGCGCCCGTCACCGGCTACGATACCAGCCGCGAGGCTTTCCTCGGGACGTATGGCGGCTACCATAATCCCCACGCGGTCGAGAGCGGCCGCTGCTCGGATAGCGACGCCTACGGCGATAATGCCTGCGGCGCGCTGCAGGCCGAACTCACCCTGCAGCCGGGCGAGAGCCGCGAGGTGATGATTCTGTTGGGCATCGGCGACGCGCGTGCGACCGGCGTCGAGACGATGGAGGAATTTGGTTCGTTCGAGCGGGCGGATCGCGAATTTGAAAAGCTGAAGCAGAGCTGGCACGCTAAGCTGGGTAATATGGTCGTCGAGACCCCCGACGACGAACTCAATCACAGCGTCAATGTGTGGGGCCTCTATAACTGCCTGATCACCTACAACTGGTCGCGAGCGGCCAGCCTGGTCTACAACGGCGAGCGCGATGGGCTGGGCTATCGCGATTCGGTGCAGGACATTCTGGGCGTGTTGACTGCCATCCCCGAGGATGCCAGGGCGCGCCTGGATCTGATGCTCACGGGCCAGGTCCAGGACGGCGGCGCGATCCCCGTCATCAAGCCCTTCGATCATCATCCCGGAGAGGAGCCAGCGCCCGCGCCGGAGGAATTCCGCTCGGACGATTGCCTGTGGTTCTTCAACGCGGCGCCGGCCTACGTCAACGAGACCGGCGATATCGATTTTTACAACAAAGTCCTGCCCTACGCGGACGAGGGCGAGGACACGGTCTTCGATCACCTGCGCCGCGCCTTGGAATTCAACCTGGAGCGCACGGGCCGCAACGGCCTGCCCTGCGGTCTGCTGGCGGATTGGAACGACTGTCTGAAGCTGGGGTTCAACGGCGAGAGCCTCTTTGTGGCCTTCCAGGTCTATCTCGGCTTGAAGACGCTGGCCGAGATTGCCGAGCAGATCGACCGCCCGGTGGACAAAGCTTGGGCCGAGGCTCAGATGGAGCCGCTCCTGGAGAACATTCAAGCCGCCACGTGGGATGGCGACTGGTTCATCTGGGCCATCGCCGAGGATGGCGCCGTGTACGGCGCCCAAGAGTTCGAGGAGGGGCAGGTTTACCTGAACACGCAGGTTTGGGCCGTGATCAGCGGCGCGGCGACCGAAGAACAGGCGCAGCGCTGCATGCAGACGGTGAACGAGCGCCTGGCGACGGACTACGGGCTGATGCTCTGCGCGCCGCCCTTCGTCAAGACCTCGGTCGAGGTGATGCGCTCGGTGGTCTTCAATCCCGGCATCAAGGAAAACGCCGGCATCTTCAATCACACCCAGGGGTGGGGCATCATGGCGGAATGCATGCTCGGTCACGGGGATCGCGCTTACGATTATCTGCGCGCCGCGATGCCCGCCGCTTACAACACCCGCGCCGAGATCCGCCAGAGCGAGCCGTACGTCCAGGGGCAGACGACCTACTCGCGCTTCTCTCCCCGGGAGGGCAACACGCGCACCTCGTGGCTGACCGGCGCGGCGGCCTGGTTCTACTTCAGCGTCACGCACTACGTCTTAGGCATCCGCCCCGAGTTGAACGGCCTGCGCGTCGATCCCT
>JAAAOZ010000138.1 GCA_009908585.1 Chloroflexota bacterium | reverse complement strand
GGAGCCAATGGCGTCGGATTCCCAATCCAGCAACGCGTGGGCGGCGGGATTGAAATCCACGACGCGGTTCTGACGAGCCAGCACAATGACCACATCGTCCATACTATCCACAATCGCGCTGCGGGCGACGGGCATAATATCCAGAAAATGATGGCGAAATAGGCCCCACGCCCAGATGATGCTGGTCACGGTGAAGGACAACAGCGTGACATCGGGCGGGAGATCGTCCAAAAAGTGAAAGACGGCCGCGAAGTTCATCACCAGCGGGAGGGTCGCGCCAAAAAACAGAATCAGCGCCTGGACGCGGTGGCGATGATGCGGCACGAGGGCGTACCAACCGATCATGGCCCACGCGGTGACGGCTAGGAGATAGCCGTGCGCGGCGTGGACCCAGTACCATGGCTCGTTGGAGTTATGGATGAGGAACATAAACGGCCCCCGGCGCGCAAAGTGGGTGTCATTCACAAAATAGGCCGGGGCGAACCAGTTGACCAGTTGGGTGAGGATGGGAATCACGGCCAACAGCGCCAAGCGCTTGGGTGTGATCCAGTGCGCGCGCCCGGTGTAGGTCAGCGCAAAGGTGAAAAATGTGATGGGCAAAAAGGCAACCCCGATATAGCGGACCTTGATAAACCAAAACTCGGCAGCGGCCGGCGTGCGGCTGATAAATGCCAAGGTTGAGGGGATGCCCCAGACCACGCCATTGAGGCAGAACCAGAAGAAGGCGTAGGCCGTCGGCATCTCTCGCCGGCGCCAGGCATAGTGCGTCAGCGCCAGCGCAATCAGGACGCTGACGAAAAGTCCAATCGGTGCGTAGACGTACAGCGGTTTCATAGGCTAGCCCATTCCAAGTAAATAAATCTGGTTCTCCAGGAATTCGCCGGGTGCAATCATGCTATCCCCACCCACAACCCGGTAACGACGCGAAAAAGGTCTGTGATCCCCACAAACACACAAATCTTCGCCGATTTTAGGGCTGGTTAAGGGATTGCCCGGCAAAATCCAAAAGACCCATAAATCTCCTCAATACAAGTGATTTTCCGCCTGTGGCTCTAAAATCCTATGGTTGAGGGAAGCTCTCATAGCTTTGGGAGAAGAACACATCAGGTTTGGAAAGTTTTACCTTCTTGAACTCTCTTAGTGTACGTGAATTTTGCGGGGAGGCAAGTTGAAATTGTCGTGGGCTTAGGTAGTTCCAGAAATTAAGACCTCCCAAACCTGATGCTTTTTCCTCGGAAAACTCCCCGCTTTTGGGAGACTTATTTTCTTGGAACGGCCTTAGTCTTAGAGATCGAAGAATGATATGGCATTGCGAACCAGAACGTGTTGACTTTTACACAACATTTTCCGTTGTGCCCCTACTCTGATGTGTTTTGGGATTAGAGTTCCATATCGTACCATACTTTGCCCAGAATCATCGCGGCGACCCAGGCCATGGTGAGCAGCGCGATGTAGAGGATTTGGAAATCTCCGTCGCGGGGGACGATTTCCTCGGTTCGGAGGAGCCGGAAGCGCACGACGGTGCCCTCGATGACGCCTATGGCTAACCAGACCAACTTGAACCAGCGATCCTCAAACGTGATCCGCAGGTAGGGCCAGAAGAGCGAGAGGGAGAGGCCCACGGCGATGAGCATAATCACTACGGAGGCGTTGCGTTGCCACGGCGTTGGCAGGTCGGAGACGAGGGCCAGCGCCGCGATCCCCAGCCAGACGGCGAGGCCTTCGACCAAGAAGCTGTCGATGGCGAAGGCGAAGCCGCGGCCGCGCGTGGCGAGCAGGGCGAGCACGGGGCCATCCAGGAGGACGAGGAGGCTGGTGGGAAGTGAGTCGGGCAGCCGTGTGTGGGCGAAGATTTCGGCCAGGAGGACACCCACCATCGCCACGCCGCCGATGAAGAGGGGGAACATCCAGCGGTAGCCGTGGGTGCGGAGGACGGCGAAGGTGGCCAGCGAGGGGAGCAGCCCCAGGTAGATCAGATGGAGGCGGTTGATCCGCTGCGCCCAGCGCTCGGCCTGGAAGTCTAGTTTCGGCATGTCTGGCTCGATTGTGGGGGCATCCGGGCGATTAGAGGCCCCAGCCGGTGAGGATGTCCTGCGCGGCGCGCTCGGCCTCACCGTGGCGGTTGAGGACGCACGCGATTTCATGCTCGGCGGCCAGGCGCATGTCGTCAATCGATGACGAGAGGCGGCCCAGGAGCTTGGCGCGGAAGGCGGCGTCCTCCAGCTTAGTGGGTTCGCGGTTCAGCAGGCGGTAGACCCATTCCACGCCGCTGGGCGCCGCTAAGTACAAAATCTGGAGGTTATCGCCCCACGCTGGGATGTCGCCAATCCGGGTCGTCTTGATGTGTAGCAGGGTGGGGATCACGGTCTCCAAATAGCGGACATCTTCCAGGGCAGCCCGTACATCCTTCAGCAGGATTGCGTTGGCGGCGCCGGGACGTGATTGGTAGAAATAGTAGAGGTCCTCCGGCGTGTAGATGACGTCGGGATGGTGAATGTCGCGGTAGCCCTCCGGCGCATCTTCCACTTTCTCGACGAAGATATAAGGGTCTTTGTGACCCTCCCCCGGTCGCGGCGCGCGCGTCGCCAGCAGGTAGATGCGCGGCAGCGTCATCGATTGCGCATCTAACAATTTCTGCACCCGCGCCATGACGTAGCTTTGCCCGGCGCCGGAGGCGCCGTTCAACGCAAGGATGCCAACATCCCGCCGAGATTTCTCTAGGGGCTGCTGATCCACGCGGGGTAGTTGCGCCAACAGGTCATCGTAGATGGTGATGTGACCGAGGATTTGCTCTCGATCCTGTGGTGGGAACGTTTGTAAGAGAGCATTCAAGTCATTCGCAAACATAAGTTGTCTCCCTTGGTTATTCTTGGATTAAATGCTCGCGGCTCTTCGGAAATTCGCCGGGTGCAACCGTACCATCCTCCATCAGCACCCCAGTAACAATGTGAAAAAGGTCTGTGGCCTCCACAAACACGCAAATCTTCGCTGCATTTACTTAAACGGTCTCGCCGAACTTTCCGCTGTGGCGCAGGAAGAACCAATAGCCAAAGATTAGAATCAGCAGCGCGGTTACCGCCGTGCGGGATAGAAAATCCAGCGCCGTGAGCGTGCCGTTATAGAGGATGTCCTGGTAGGTGTTGATGATGGACGCCATCGGATTGAGTCGGAAGAGCCAAGTCTTGGCCGACTGCCCCATAAACTCGAACTCTGGGGAGAGCGAATCCGCCGGATAGATGATGGGCGTGAGGAAGAACCACGCTTGGATGATGGCGTTCATCACCATGTGAGTATCGCGGTAGAAGACCTCAAGCGTGGAGAGGAGCAGGACCATCCCGAGGATAAAGATGACCTCGATAAGGATGGGAATGGGGAGCAGTAGAACCCACCACGTCACGCGCACGCCGGAGATGAGGGCCAGTATGAAGAAGACGGGCAGGGCGATCAGAAAGTTGATCAGGTTGGAGAGCACCAGCGAGAGGGGAAGGGCCTCGCGTGGGAAGTAGACCTTCTTGATCAGGTGGCCGCCATTGACGATGCTGGCCATTCCTCCCATCACGGAATTAACGAAGAAATTCCAGGGCAGGATCGCACTCAGGAAGAAGATATGATAGTTGGGCATATTGCTTCGTTCCCACAAAACGTTGAAGACGATAGTGAAGATAAGCATCATCAGGAGGGGGTTGAGCCACGACCAGACGATGCCCAGGAGGGAATTCTTATAGCGGGTTTTTAGATTTCGTCGGACTAAGTTATAGACCAACTCACGGTAGGTCCAAAGCTCTTTTAAGTCTTGCCACATTTGCAAAGTTGCCTTCTCCTTGTCTTTCCAGTTCTGGCCGGCATTCTCGCCGCGCCAACCTTGATCACTCCCTGTAATCTTTGAAACCTTGAGAAGTATACCATTGCTGGGCGAGAAAGAAAGTGGAGGGTTGTCTATTCTATGAGCTTATGCTAAAGTAGATAAGGTTGCCCTTCTTTCTAGCGGCTGCCTCCCGGTTTCTCGGATAGAGGATGAAGCTTCTGGAAAGTGATCCAATTGTATCCATCGATGTTTGCGTGGGGTGCTCTGATGAAATTTCAACCGACGAAGATTTTCCAGAAGATTCAGTACAATGCGCCGGTGATTTTGTCCTTCTCCCTGCTGGCGATTGCGATCCGTTTGGTCAGCATCTTTATCCCCGATTTCACGCGCCAATTCTTTGTCATCGGGCCGACGATGTCGCCGGTGAATCCGCTGGATTACGTGCGCTTGGCCTCCCACGCGCTGGGACACGCCAGTTGGGGACATCTGTTCGGCAATCTGACCTACATCCTCCTGCTAGGGCCGCTGCTGGAGGAGAAATATGGCAGCCCAGACATCCTCTGGATGATGGTGGCTACGGCGGTTGCCACGGGGCTGATCAACGTGTTGTTTTTCCCCACCGGGTTGTTGGGGGCCAGCAGCATCGTCTTTATGCTCATCATCCTGGCGTCCGTCGTCAATGTGGAGCGTGGCGCCGTCCCGCTGACCTTTGTGTTGGTCACGTGCATCTTTTTAGGCTCGGAGATTCTCAATATCTTCCGGGAGGATGAGATCTCGCAAATGGCGCACATCGTGGGTGGCGCCTTGGGGGCGATGTTTGGATTCTTCTGGACCCGGACCCTCGGCCAGCGTTGAACGTTATGTTCTAAGGTGGTTCCAGAAATTAAAACCTCCCAAACCTGATGCTTTTTCCTCGGAAAACTCCCCGCTTTTGGGAGACTTGTTTTCTTGGAACGGCCTAAATCCTGAGGAGTACTAACATGGAATTGAAAGGTTTACATTGTAAGAGTTGTGGCGCACCGATCAAAACCCAAGATATCGATTGGGACTTAAAACTGGCGCGCTGTGAGCATTGTGGCACGGTCTTCGACCTGCGCGATGCGCCGCAAGCGTCGTCATATCCCCAGGTGCAACGTCTTCCGGAGCGCCAACCCGTTCCGATGCCCAAAGGCATCGATATCGCGACCGGCCCCGGTATCCTCCAGATCACCTATCGCTGGTTCAGCCCTAAATACATCGGCTTGTTGATCTTTACGGTGTTCTGGAACGGCTTTATGCTCTTCTGGCATGGCGTCTCGTTGTTCTCCGGCGCGTGGATGATGTCAGCCTTTGGCTTGTTGCACACGGCGGTGGGCATTGGGGTCGGATATTACACTCTTGCCGGATTCCTAAATCGCACGACGGTGTGGGTGCAGGAGGATATTTTGGGGATCCAACACGCGCCGCTGCCCTGGTTGGGCGCCAAGCAGATCCGCGCCTCGGCCATTGATCAGATCTATTGCCGCGAGAAGGTGCATCGTTCCGATAGCGGCACCAGCTATTCCTATCAGGTGCACGCGGCGATGCAGGATGGTAGTCAGGAGAAGCTCTTGAGTAATCTATCGAATCCGGAGCAGGCGCTTTACATCGAGCAGGAATTGGAGCGCCATTTGCATATCACAGATCGGCCTGTGCGCGGGGAGTTGCCGCGCTGAGGTGGGTTTAGCCGGGGGGTAACGTAAACCAGAAGAGGCTGCCCGTGCCCACTTCGCTATCGATGCCCACGCGGCCGCCCAACCGCTCGACGATGCGCCGCACAATGGAGAGGCCGAGGCCGTGGCCCTCCACGCGCATTTGATCCAGCCGCTCGAAGGGCACGAAGAGCCGCTCTTGCTCCTCCGATGTCAGGCCCTCGCCGTTATCCCGCACCCAGAAGTAGACCTCCTCTATATCCTCTTCCCTGTCGGATTGGGGGATGATGTCCGGGCAACAGGTCACAGTCAACGTTGGCTCCTCATAGCTAAATCCCACCTCCAGGCGCGGGGGCGAACCGCCGTACTTGAGGCCATTGCTGATGTAGTTGATCCATACCTGATCAACCCAGACGGTATGGCCCTCAACGATGGGCCACACATCGGGTAGGATTAACGTCGCGCCAGATTTTTCGATATCATCGACCAGACGAGAACGCACGCCGTTTAGAATTTTTCCCATGTCTAATGGCTCTGTCTCTACCTCGTCCACATCACGGATGCGCGAGAGTAAGAGTAATTCTTGGATGATATTATTCATCGTACGGGCGTTTTTGGCGATGATGTGCAAGCTGCGATAAACATTCTCCTTTGCCATAACCTCCAGATCCATTTCTAATAGTTCCGCGTAGCCCAGGATCTTGCCGAGCGGATTTTTGAGATCATGGGAGACCATCTGTGCGAACGCATCCAATTCGCCGTTCCGCGCTTCTAATGTCTCGTTCATCCGCCGCAATGTTAGGAGGTCCTTGAAGCGCGCCATCGAGATTTTGATGGCGCGTTGGATTTCTCGAATGTCCGGCGGCTTAATCAGGTAGGCGCCGACGCCGGCCTCCGTGGCCTCCTCAACCAGCTCGAGATCCTCGTGGGCGGTTAGCGCGACGACCGGGGTGGGGCACTGGTCTTGAATCTGGCGGGTCGCCTCGATGCCATTGATGCCGGGCAATCGAATATCCATCAGTACCACATCGGGGCGGAGCGAGGCCGTCATCTCGACGGCTTGTTTCCCGTTGATGGCCCGCCCGACGACCGAGTAGCCAGCATCCTCAAGCAATCCCTGGATCATCTCTCCGACCAAGTATTTGTCATCTGCGATCAATACCCGAATGAACTGGGGGGCTGTGTGCTTGTTTCCCATGTTTTATCTTCCTCGCCTATATTGCATTCACTTAGGTAGTTCCAGAAATTAAAACCTCCCAAACCTGATGTTTTTCCCTCTGAAAACTCCCCGTTTTTGGGAGACTTATTTTCTTGGAACGGCCTTACACCTCGGAGCGGAAGCTGATTTCCGCTACCGCACCATCGTCATTCCTCAAGGTTAAATCGCCACGTAATTCGCTTTGGATAATATTGTGAATTAAATCCAACCCGACGTTGTAGTTTCTCTGCTCCAAGATCTCTGGCGGGTAGCCCGGCCCTTTATCCTTGAAGATAAAATGAATTTTCTCCGATTCTTGATAAATATCAACCCTAACGTTGATATTCCCTTGGGCTGACATAGCATATTTTAGGGTATTGGTGGCCAACTCGTTGATCACTAAGGCTAGCTGGTGCGCTTGATCCGGCGTCACCCGGACGGATGAAGGCGCGATGATGACCGACAGCCGACGATCCCGCACGTGGACTTGCAGGGAGGCGTGCAACACCTGTTCCACTAATTTGTCCAAGCGCAGCGGCGCCCACTCAGAGTTGGAAAGCATGCTGTGAACCATCGTCAGGCTTTGCACCCGCTGACTTAAATCCGACATGATAGATTGATACATCTCACGATCTTCTATCTTGGCTCGCCGGCGCTCCGCGTAGAGCAACCCGATGATGGAGGTGAGGTTGTTCTTCACGCGGTGGTTTACCTCGCGCAGGAGGGTGGATTTGGTCTCCGCCTCTAGTTTTACTTGTCGATAGAGACGCGCTTTCTCGATAGCCAGCGCAGCCGTCGTTGCCAGCGATTCGGCTAAGGTCAGATCGGAGGTTGAGAAACGGCTTGGCTCGGTATCCAACATCTGGATCACGCCGATGGTGCCGTGCTCCCCGCGCAGGGGCACACTGAGAACGGAGTGGAGAACTAACCCTGTTATCTCATCGAGAGCGGGATGACGACGTTTATCTTGCGTGATATCGTCCACAATTACGCTCTTTTCCTCCTGGGCCGTCCATCCAACGATGCCCGTGCCCATTGGGATACGCCAACCGCGCACCAAATCGCTCTGTTGCCCCGTAGCGTGTTGGCATACCAGCCAGCATTGCGCTTTCCTTTTATCTTCTGGGAGCAGTGCCTGGCGATCTGGAAATAGCTCTTTCTGCTCCAACAATGAAGCTTCGTCATTGGATTCCACCAGCCAAATGGAGGATGCGGCTACATTTAAGCCTTTGCGTATCTCTTCCAACACAGTCTCCAACATCTTGTTTAGCTCCAGCGTCGCGGAGAGCGCCCGGCCCGCTCGATTGAGGAGGGCTAATTCGTGATTCCGCTGCTGCAATGCGGCGACGGCTTGATGATAAGCGGTGAGGTCCCGCACCAAGGTGACGATCTGACAAACTTTCCCCTGCTCCTTGATAGGGATTTTGTGCATCTCGCCAATGATGACCTTGCCACCAAAATGGATCTCGCCCTCCGTTGATATGATCGCGCACTTATCCAAAACGTGATGATAGGTCTCACGCTCGCTCTCCGATAGGTCGGGAAAGGCTTCGTAAAGCGGGCGTCCGATGATCGCGCGCTCCTCCCATCCCAGCTCGCGCTGCAAATCCCGGAACGCGGCATTGACCAGTATGAATCGTAGATCCGCATCGACGACGTAGATAATGTCGTTCACCGCGTCCACGGTGGCGCGATAGAGTGCGGCCGAATCGCGTAGGGCTATCTCCGCAGATTGACGGTCGGAAATCTCCTGTTGAAGTTGTTGAGTCTTCTGGAGCAAGGCCTTAGTTTTTACTCGCCGTCGAAGGTAGAACAAATATCCCGCGCTGCCTAACCCCCCGCCGATGGCCATGTGCAACCCGAGCCATTTGAAATCCAACAATTCTTCCGATATCAGAAAATAAAACAGTCCGCCAGCCCCGATAGCACCGACCAATACCCAAATCAGCCCAATTCTTACAATCCGCATGGTATTCTGACCAGCTTGTGGTTGTTTGCGTTTCTTCATTTCTCTCCAAGGTTATATGCCTGACGATAGTTCAAGTCAAGACATCAATTCGTGCTTTATAGATATATTATTTGTGATTTTGCCCAATGGTCAAATAAGGCTTCGAGGTACAACTTATCCCCTAGCTATGACGTAAGATTATATAGAAGCATGGTGGCTCTTCAGGAATTCGCCGGGTGCAATCGTGCCATCCCCACCCGCAACTCAGTAACGACGCGAAAAAGGTCTGTAATCCCCACAAACACGCAATTCTTGGCTGCTTTTAGGGCTACTGAGGAGTTGCCCGGCAAAATCTAAAAGACCCAGCATGGTTATACATTTAGAGGATCAAAATCAATGAGGAGGAGTGATAAAATGAACGCAATGGAAACTAATGTTAAGGTTTTGGGATGGTTGTATATTGTCTTAGGGATCTTGGGCGTGATCATTGGCGCCATCGTGCTCTTCGTTTTGTTGGGCACAGGTATTGTCGCTCAGGATGGTGAGGCGATGGCCATCTTGTTCATCGTCGGAGTGGGGGGTGCTGGCTTGATGGCCGTGCTTTCGCTGCCGGGCATTGTCACCGGGGTGGGGCTGCTCAAGTATCAGAGTTGGGCGCGCGTGCTCGCCATCATCTTGGGCGCGATTAACCTGCCAGCGTTTCCGATTGGCACAGTCTTGGGCGCCTACTCGCTGATTGTGATGCTCAGCGACGAGACCAGCGCGCTTTTCGCCAACCGCTGATCCCTTCCTCATTATAAAGCAAAAACCGGCGCGGAGGTAGCTTCTCTCCGCGCTGGTTTGGTTTTGTTACTCTTGCGAAGGGTCAGGATCTCACCTGTTACAAAGCAGTTAGCAAGAGATCAGAAGCTTCAAGCTCTGAGATGTTTTCCCGGACCTTCGCAAGGGTTTCCTATTATCTACCCCTCCACGATCAGATCGACGAACGCCGGCGGCTGTCCGGGCTTCAGCGCGACCAGGCCCTTGTTCGAGAGATGCAGCTCTTCGATCACGATCAAGCCCAAGAGGCTGATGGTCATCTCCGCCGAGCCGTGGGGGCATCCGGCGGCCTGCAAGCCCGCTTCGATCTGCTCCAGCCGGTGGGCCGTCTCCGCCGCCGATTCGAGCGCCATCAGGCCGCCCAGGGGGAGCGGCAGCTTGGCCGCGACCTCGCCATCGACCACGACGACCATCCCGCCGTCCATCTCGATCACGGCGTTGGCCGCCGTCGCCATCGCTTCGTCGCTGGCGCCCAGCACCAGCAGGTTGTGGCAATCGTGCGAGACCGTCGAGGCGAAGGCCGCGCCCGGCTCGAAGCTCAGGCCGGTGACGAATCCTAACGTATGCGAGCCCGTCAAGTGCTCTTTGGGCGCGTGGCGATAGAAGATCGCCGCTTTGACCAGATCCCGCGCCGGGTCCGCTCTTAAGTTCCCCGCCGCCGGCGTCATCTCCACGATCTGCTCCTCGGTGTGGACCTTGCCCGGCACGGCGCGCATCACGCGCACCTTCACCGGCCCCTCGGATGCGACCGGAATGCGGAAGTCGTTCGCCGACATTAAATCAAGGTGGACGGAGTGCAGCGCCCAATCGGGGTAGTCGTAGGGTGCGATCTCCACCACCATCTCGCCATCCTCCGCGACCAACACGCCATCGGCGTAGACCTGCTCGATGGTCAGGTTGACCAGATCGCTGACGATCAGCAGATCCGCCGCGCGGCCCGGCGAGACCGTGCCAATGGTGCGCGATTGCTCCAGCATCTGCGCGGCGTTTATCGTCACCATCTGGATGGCCTGGATGGGCGAGAGGCCCTGGCGAATCGCCTCGCGCACGACGCGATCCATGTGGCCCTGGTTGACGATGGTCTCGGAGGTCACGTCATCGGTGACCAAGGTGAAGAAGCGCGTGTCCAGGCCCGGATTCTCGGTGACGGCCCGGATCAAGTTGGGCATATCCAACCACGCCGAGCCATAGCGCTGCTGTGCGTAGCAGCCCAATTGCGCCCGACGCAGCGCGCCCGCCGCCGCGAAGGCGTTGAGGCCCTCGTCCAGCGCGAGACTGGCGTAGTGCCCCGTGAGCACGACCCCCGCCTTCAGCGACGCGGCGGTGATGGCGTGCACGCCGGGATCGCCGTAGATCAGGCCGGGGAAGTTCATCTGCTCGCCCTGGAGGGCCGCCCAGCCCTCCTCGTAGGCGCGCGCGACCTCCTCGGCGGTGATGGCAGCGCCGGCGTCCTCGAAGCCGGGGATTGACGGCACGCAGACGGGCATCGCGACCTGCACCTTGAGTGGCAGGCCCTGCGCCGCCTTGTAGAAAAGCTCGACCGCCCGCACGCCGAAGACGTTGGTGATCTCGTGGTTGTCGCACGCGATGGTCGTGGTGCCGTGGGGCAGCACCGCCGCCGCGAAGTTGCGCACATCGACCATGCTGCTCTCTACGTGATCGTGCGTGTCGATGAAGCCGGGCATCACGTAGCGCCCGTCGGCGTCCACCACCGTCGTCTCCTCGCCCATGGGGATGTGGGAGGCGTCGCCCACCAGCGCGATGAAGCCGTGGCGCACGGCAATATCGACGCCGGCCTGGATGCGCGCGACGTTGACGTTGACCAGCCGCGCGTTGCGGATGATCAGATCCGCCGGCTCGCGGCCCATCGCCGTGGCGACCATCGCCTGGGTGATCTCGTGTAAGCTATAGCGTTGATGTACATATCCTGTCATAGTTATTTGCTCCTTTCGGATTGAGGTTATTTTGGGGAATTCTTATTTCAGTATAGTCCCAAGTCGGGAGGGAGTCAAAAACTGGAAGCTGGTTGCTGGATGCTAGAAGCTGGATGCTAGAAGCTGGATGCTAGAAGCTGGATGCTAGAAGCTGGATGCTAGAAGCTGGTTGCTGGATGGCTGGAAGCTGGCCTTGACACAAGTCGCATCGTCCAAGACAATGAAGGCGTCCCGTGGCTCTTCGGCGAATGGGGTGCCTTGCGCGATGGGCCGTATGCTGCTATGATGTACGGGTCTTTTGGATTTTGCCGGGTAATCCCTAAGCAGCCCTAAAAGCAGCGCAGATGTGCGTGTTTGTGGGGATCACAGACCTTTTTTGCGTCGTTACTGGGTTCTGGATGGGGATAGCACGATTGCACCCGGCGAATTCCTGAAGAGCCTGATGTACTTTTGCGCGCGGGACTTCGCACTGCGACCCGCCGACCCGAATGGAGATTGATTTGAGTGTGCACAATGCACGCAATACGAAATACGCAATACGCATTACGTTTCGAGGTGAAGCATAATTATGGCAAGTGATAAACTTCAGGTTCGCGGAGCGCGGCAGCACAACCTCAAGAACCTGAACGTCGATATTCCGAAGAATCAACTGGTGGTCATCACCGGCCTCTCCGGGTCGGGGAAGTCCTCCCTGGCCTTCGATACGATTTTCGCCGAGGGCCAGCGGCGCTACATCGAGTCGCTGAGTTCCTACGCGCGGCAGTTCTTGGGCCAGATGGACAAGCCCAACGTCGAATCGATTGAGGGGCTGAGTCCCGCGATCGCGATTGACCAGCGGGGCGTCTCCCACAATCCGCGCTCGACCGTCGGCACCGTGACCGAGATCTACGACTTTTGGCGCCTGCTCTACGCCCGCATTGGGATTCCCCACTGCCCGGAGTGCGGGCGCGAGGTCGCCCAGCAGAGCGCGGAGGAGATCGTCGATGCGGTGTTGGCGATGCCGCCGCGAACGCGGTTGCAGTTGTTGGCGCCGCTCGTGCGCGGGCGCAAGGGCCACCATCAGCCCATCTTTGATGAGGTGCGTAAGCTGGGCTTCGTTCGCGTCCGCGTCGATGGCGAGGTCTTCGAGCTGGAAGAGGTCCCGGCGTTGGATCGCTACAAGCTGCACGATATCGAGGCGGTCGTGGATCGCCTGATCCTGCCGGAGGAGCAGACGGGCGAGATCTATCGCGATTTCGTCAGCCGCCTCACCGACTCCGTCGAGACCTCCCTGCGCTTGGGCGACGGCGTGATGATGGTGGAGGTCGTCCGCTCGCCCGATCCGGCCGCGCAGCCGGAGGGCGACGTACTCTTCTCCGAGTCGCTGGCCTGCCCCGTCTGCGGCATCAGCCTGCCGGAGATCGAGCCGCGCACCTTCTCCTTCAACAGCCCGCACGGCGCGTGCTCCGTCTGCCAGGGGCTGGGGTTCAAGCTGGAGCTAGATCCCGACCTCATCGTGCCGGACCCCACCCGCTCGCTGGACGAGCAGGCCATCGCCTACGGGATGTCCAAGGACAAGGACAGCTACACGTGGGGTATTCTGCGCAGCGTCGCGGCCCATTATGGGATCGCGATGGACACGCCGTGGCAGGAATTGACCGAGGCGCAGCGCCGCATCGTGCTGTACGGCAGCGGGCAGGAGCGCATTCCGATGCGCCATCAGGGCACGCACGGCGTCTGGCGGGGCGAGCGCCGCTACGAGGGTATCATCCCCAATCTGCGCCGCCGCTACGAGGAGACCGACTCCGACTACATCCGCAGCAAGATCGAGAGCGTGATGAGCCGCACGCCGTGCGCCGCCTGCGATGGCTCGCGCCTCAACAAGGTCTCGCGCGCGGTCACGCTGGCCGCGAAGCCGATCTATGAGCTGACCGACTGGCCCGTCTCCCAGCTTCATGCCTGGGTGGAGGAATTATTGGATGATGGCGTGCTCACGCCCAAGAATCGCACCATCGCCGAGCGGCCCTTCCGCGAGATCTGCGACCGGCTGAAGTTCCTGATCGATGTGGGGCTGGACTATCTCACGCTGAGCCGCTCGGCGACGACGCTCTCCGGCGGCGAAGCGCAGCGCATCCGCCTGGCGACGCAGGTCGGTTCGCGGCTGACGGGCGTGCTCTACGTGCTGGACGAGCCGAGCATCGGCCTGCACCAGCGCGACACGGCCCGGCTGATCAACACCCTCAAGGAGATGCGCGATCTGGGCAACACGGTGCTCGTGGTCGAGCACGACGAGGAGACGATCCGCTCCGCCGATTGGATCTTGGATTTGGGGCCGGGCGCCGGTGAATACGGCGGCGAGGTGGTTGTCGCCGGGCCGGTGGCGGAGATCGAGGCGCACGAGGCGTCCATCACAGGCGCCTATCTCTCCGGGCGGCGACGGGTGCCGGTGCCGGAGCAGCGGCGCGATGGCAACGGCGAGGCGCTGGTCGTGCGCGGCGCGCAGCAGCACAATCTCAAAGAGATCGATGTGCACTTCCCGCTGGGGCGATTCATCTGCGTGACGGGCGTCTCCGGCTCGGGGAAGAGCACGCTCATCATCGAGACGCTCTATCGGCGCCTGGCGCAGATTCTCAACGGCGCGCGCGATCCGGCGGGCAAGATGCGCGCGCTGGAGGGCGTGGAGCTGATCGACAAGGTCGTCAACATCGATCAATCGCCCATCGGGCGGACGCCGCGCTCGAATCCGGGGACGTACACGAGCGTCTTCACGCCGATCCGGG
>JAAAOZ010000208.1 GCA_009908585.1 Chloroflexota bacterium | reverse complement strand
ATCGCAGGATTATCAGGACGCTCAACGGTTTGGCGCAACTTGCGTAAGCCTAACGCCTTGACCGTCCGCTTTTGCCGTTTCGGCGCGCCAATCGGGCTGCGAACCAGGGTAATGCGCAGTTTTCCTTGCTCCATTACGTCCTCCGTCTCTGCCAGAAGGGCATCACCTCAGCGACGGGTTTCCCGCGCTCCTCGGCGACCTCTTCCACCCAGCGCAATCGATCCAGGGCATCCATCGTCGCCTGAACCACGTTCACAGCAGTGGAACTTCCCAGCGACTTGCTCAACACATCCTCAACTCCAGCCGCCTCCAAAACAGGACGCACCGCACCACCGGCAATCACGCCGGTACCTTTGGTCGCAGGGCGGATGAGCACGCGGGCGCCACCACAGGAGCCAACTATTTCATGGGGGATCGACGTCCCTTCTAAGGGAATCTCGTGCATATTGCGGCGAGCGCGCGTCGTGGCTTTGCCAATCGCATCGGGAACGCCCCGCGCTTTGCCAATACCAAGCCCCACTTTACCTTGATTATCACCGACAACGGCGACAACGCGGAAGTGGAACGTGCGTCCACCTTTGACCACCGTCGAGACTCGCGTAATATCGATTACGCGCTCGTCTAGTTCTTGTTGTTCTCGAAAGTCACGTCGTGCTTGCATAGACTAACTTTTCCTCCACAGGATTAGAAATCCAGACCCACCTCGCGGGCGGCATCGGCCAATACAGCAACTCGACCGTGATATTGATAGCCACCCCGATCGAATACCACTTTCTTGATACCCTCATCCAGGGCACGCTCACCTAAGACACGACCTACAACTTGCGCCTGCTCCGTCTTCGTCATTCCATCAAGTTGCTCTCGGATTTCGCGATCAATGGTGGAGGCAGAAACTAAGGTACGCCCCACACTATCATCAATAATCTGAGCATAAATATGATTCAAACTACGAAAGACATTCAGACGTGGACGTTCAGGCGTGCCTTGCACATGCTTGCGAACATGGACATGACGCCGCTTGCGGGCTGCATTACGATTAACTTCTGGTTTCATGTTCTCTCTACCTTTTCTACTTTTACCCTCAGTTCCACGCAGACTTTATAGATTATAGGGCCGTCTTACCGGCCTTACCGGCCTTACGGCGAACCCGTTCACCTTGATAGCGGACGCCCTTACCCTGGTAAGGTTCCACCGGGCGTGCATCGCGAATCTGGGCCGCAATCCGACCTACGACTTCCTTATTAATTCCATTCACCTTCACCGTACCAGCCCGAGGATTGACCTCAAAGCTCAAGTTCTCCGGGGGTTCCATCACGACAGGATGTGAATATCCCAGGTGCATGACCAGGTTCTGGCCCTGCAGCTCAGCGCGATACCCCGTTCCACGGATTTCCAGCGTCTTGCTGTAGCCCTCTGTCACGCCGACCACCATATTGTTGATCAGCGCGCGGGTCAATCCATGCAAGGCCCGGGCCTGGCGCTCATTGCTGAGTCGCTTCACGTGGACGGCATCATCCTCAAGTGAAACCTCCATCCGCGCATCAAACCGCCGGGTCAACGTCCCTTTGGGACCTTTGACGGTCACCTCGGAGCCATCAATCGAAACTTGAACTTTTTCTGGCACAGGTACAGGTAATCTGCCTATTCTAGACACATCTACCTCCTAATCGTTACCAGACGTAGCAGAGGATCTCACCGCCCACGTGCAATCGTCGCGCCTGTTGGCCAGTGATCACACCCTTGGGGGTCGAGAGGACAGCAATGCCCATCCCGCTGCGCACCCAGGGGATATCCTGCACCGAGGTGTAAATTCGACATCCCGGTTTGCTCACCCGCTTGAGGCCGACAATCACAGGGCGCTGATGTTTCAGATCCCCGACATACTTGAGCTGAAGGACCAGCTCATAAAATGACTCATTCTTTTTGACTTTGTAGTCTTCGATATAGCCCTCGTCCTTCAAGATATTCGCAATCGAGACCTTGAGCTTGGACGAAGGGATAGTAACAGTCGCATGCTTGCGCATCAAAGCATTGCGTACACGCGCCAACATATCAGCAATTGGATCTGACATCACCATAAATCCTACTCCATTACCAACTTGATTTGACCATACCGGGGATTTTCCCCTGTAAGGCCAACTCGCGAACACAAATTCGGCAGAGACCGAAACGACGGTAGTACCCACGGGGACGGCCGCATCGCGAGCAGCGGTTCCGAACTCGCACGTCATACTTGCGTCGAGTTTCGCGAATCGGCATCGATTTCTTAGCCATAGTAACTCCTTCTGCCTAACGCTGTCATCTCAATTCCGTTAACTCTTTCGAAACGGCATCCCAATCAGTTCCAACAATCGGCGGCCCTCTTCATCCGTCTCGGCCGTCGTGCTGAAACTCACTTCCATGCCACGGGCCTTATCCACATTGTCGTAATTAATCTCAGGGAAGATCAATTGCTCTTGCAACCCCAGGGTGTAGTTTCCCCGCCCATCCAGCTTATCCGAGACACCTCGGAAGTCGCGGGTCCGGGGCAACGCCACATTGATCAGCCGATCAATGAACGCCCACATCTGATCGCCCCGCAACGTCACTTTGACGCCGATGGGACGCCCCACGCGCAGTTTGAAATTCGCGATGGATTTCCGCGACTTGATCACGATGGGCTGCTGCCCGGTGATGGTCCGTAGATCATTGACCGCAAATTCAATCGCTTTGGGATTGTCTAAGGCTTCCCCAACACCGATGTTAATCACGACTTTTCGGATGCGAGGAGCCTCCATAACATTATCATACCCGAATTCATCCATCATTGTCGGGACCATCTCTTCACGATAACGTTTCTTTAATCGTTCCATATTTCCCTCGCTAGTCCATTACCTCGCCGCACTTCCGGCAGACACGCACTTTCTCGTCATCGACAGCGTCGTATCCCACCCGTGTGGCTTGATCACAAACAGGGCATACAGGCATAACATTCGAGAGATGAATAGGCGCCTCAAATTGAATGCGCCCACCTTGCATCTGCGAGCGCCCCGCTCGTTGGGCCGGCTGGTGCTTGATCACCAAGTTGATCTTCGAGACAACGACACGATCTTCCTTGGGCAACACCCGCAAGACCTCACCGCGCAGGCCCCGATCATCACCGGAGATTACCTGTACCATATCACCTTTCTTAACTCGATTCATTTACCACCTCACTACCCGTCACAGGACTTCTGCTGCTAAGGACACGATCTTCATAAAGCCTTTTTCGCGCAATTCACGCGCGACCGGCCCAAAGATACGTGTACCACGGGGATTAACGCCATCCTTGTCCAGGACGACCGCAGCGTTGTCATCAAAGCGGATGTAGGAGCCATCATCACGTCGATACTCCTTGGCCACTCGGACGACGACGGCTCGCACAACCTCGCCCTTTTTGACGGACGAAGTCGGTGTCGCAGACTTGACAGCAGCCATAACGATGTCACCCACCGAACCATATCGTCGGGTGGATCCCCCCATCACACTGATGCACAGCAATTCCTGAGCACCGGTATTATCTGCTACTTTTAACCGCGTCTCTCGTTGAATCATGTTTCACTCCTTACGCGGCTCGCTCCAAGATTTCTTCCACGGCCCAGCGCTTGCGTCGGCTGTAGGGACGAGACTCAATGATGCGCACGGTGTCGCCTATGCGACAGGCATTTTCCTCATCGTGCGCCATGTACTTCTTCACGCCCCGAACGACCTTCTTGTAACGTGAATGTCGATATCGTCGCTCAACTTCCACGATCACAGTCTTGTCCATCTTGTCACTGGTAACAACCCCAGTTAGCTGTCGACGTCGTTCCCTCATGCCGCTGCTCCTTTATCCATCTCTTGCGCCAATTCACGTTCACGGAGGATCGTCAGCATTCGGGCGATGTCCTTGCGAACTGCTCGCATCCGATTGGGATCCTCTAAACTACCCACGTTCCATTGCTGACGCAAATTAAACAGTTCGCGCCGAGCCTCTTGCAAGCGATGCCGCAGTTCTTCTGTTGTAAATTCGCGAAGTTCTCGTGCACGCATCACTATGCTCCTGTTTCTCCAGACTCCAGGCGCTTAATGACCTGGGTCTTAATCGGCAATTTGTGCGCAGCCAGACGAAGAGCCTCACGGGCCACCTCTTCTTCCACGCCGCCGACCTCAAACATAACTCGTCCGGGTCGGACGACGGCTACCCACTGTTCGACCATCCCCTTACCCTTACCCATCCGGGTCTCGGCCGGCTTTGATGTCACCGGCTTGTCGGGGAAAAGCCGAACCCAATACTTACCACGACGTCGCATGTGTCGCACAATAGCGCGACGCGCGGCCTCAATCTGACGGGCGGTGATCCAGGAAGGCTCCAGGGCCTGCAGGCCCACGTCACCGAAGCTAACGTCAACGCCTCGACTGGCCTTGCCTTTCATGCGCCCGCGATGTTGTTTGCGATATTTCACGCGTTTCGGCATCAACATAATTCTAACTCCTTACCTAGGGAATCTGTCCTAAAATGATTGCTAGGACGCCTGATCCAAGGAGGAGGATTGCCCAGGCAGAATCTCACCTCGGTAGATCCACACCTTGACTCCGATGTTCCCGTAGGCCGTCGCAGCTTCCTCTTGGGCGTAAGAAATATCCGCCCGCAAGGTCTGAAGCGGCACGCGACCTTCACGCATCCACTCGCGACGAGCCATTTCCGATCCGGAAAGGCGGCCACTGCACATTACCTTGATGCCCTTAGCTCCCGCGCGCATACTCTGGCGGACCGCGCGTTTCATCGCACGGTTATGGTAAATCCGCTTTTCCAACTGCGCCACGATGTTCTCCGCGACAAGTTTAGCATCCAGGTCAGGTTGTTCGACTTCCTGCACATCGATGTGAACCCGTTTTCCCCCGGTCAGTTCCTCCACTTCACGACGCAGGGCCTTGACATTCGACCCTTTCCGCCCGATGACCATCCCTGGGCGAGCCGTGTTAATGATGATGGAGACCTGATTAGGCGGAAAGCGTTCAATTTCGATGCTGGAAACGCCGCTTTGTCCATCCCGGGACTGGGCACACATCGTCTTAGAAATCAAGTTACGAATCTTCCGATCTTCTTCCAATAAGTCCGCGTATTCGCGCCCTTCGGCAAACCATCGCGACTTCCAATCACGAATGACCTTTAATCGGAAACCATAAGGATGTACTTTGCGCCCCAAGACTCTCCTCCTTACTCTTCGAGCCGTTCTTCGAGAACGACCGTAATATGAGATGAGCGCTTACGGATCGGTCGATAACGTCCTCGACCGCCCCAGCGAGCACGCCGGCCTTTTCCCGGCATCACGCCTGGCCCATCATCCGCTGTCAAGGTGTGAATGTAAAGGCGATCCTCATCCAAGCCTTTCTCTACTCCGTTCGCCATCGCCGAGCGAATTACCTTATAAACTGGCTTGGCAGCAGCGTGAGGGAGGATATCTAATGCATCTAGAGCGTCCTGTGCGCGCATCTCCCGCAGAGGATCGATGATCCGACGTACTTTCTGCGGCGTCATCGGCACATATTTAGCCTTAGCTCGAGCTGTTTCCATCATTATGCCCTCACTCTATCCTTCTCACTTTACCTTTTTTCTCTTTGATGGTATGCCCACGGAAGGTCCGCGTCGGGGCAAACTCCCCCAGGCGATGCCCCACCATGTTCTCTGTGATGTAAATTGGCACATGGCGGCGGCCATCATGGACTGCAATCGTGTGACCTACCATCTGAGGAAAGATCACCGACGCTCGCGACCACGTGCGAATCACGCGCTTCTGGCCGGTGCGATTCATTTCCTCAATCCTCTCCAATAATTTAGGCTCTATAAACGGGCCTTTTTTCAACGAACGCGACATATTCTATCCTCCCTAATGTCTACCCACGACCAGATCGTCGCCGGCGGACGATGTATTTTTCCGTCGCGCGGTTATGGCGCGTCTTGCGACCTAGCGTGCGCCAGCCCCACGGTGACTTAGGTCCGGGCATACCGATCGGAGAACGGCCCTCACCGCCCCCATGCGGATGGTCGCGAGGCGACATAGCCGAGCCACGTACCGTAGGCCTCCAACCCAACCAACGTTTGCGTCCGGCCTTACCCAACTTCACGTTAGCATGATCTGCATTGCCTACCTGCCCGATGGTCGCCATGCACTCTTTGCGCACCAAACGTAGCTCTGTGCTGGGCAGACGGAGGGTCACATAATCACCCTCCTTCGCCGAGATCTGCGCTGCCGTCCCCGCCGCACGGACCAATTGGCCGCCCTGACCAGGGTGCAGTTCTACATTGTGCACCATCGCACCCGTAGGAATTCTCAACAACGGCATCGCGTTGCCGACATGCACCTCGATATCGTCCTTTGAGCTGACGATAGTATCGCCAACCTTCAATCCCAACGGCGCCAAGATATATCGTTTTTCGCCATCTGCGTACGTTATCAAAGCGATGCGAGCGGAGCGGTTGGGATCATATTCAATCGATTTCACCGTCCCCGGCACATCCAACTTGTCACGTTTGAAGTCAATCAGCCGATATTGGCGCGCGTGACCGCCACCTCGATGCCGAACCGTAATCCGTCCATTGGCGTTGCGTCCGGCCTTTTTCTTCAGAGGTCGCAGCAGGCTCTTCTCTGGCTTGGTGCGCGTAATCTCTTCAAATGTCTGCCCGGTCATCCCGCGACGACCAGGAGACGTGGGTCGATACTTCTTAATCCCCATGTTTACGCCTCCAACTCCTCAATTCGATCACCTGGGGCTAGGGTCACAATCGCTTTCTTCCATGGCGGACGATATCGCGAACGGCTGACTTTTGCAGGCATATTCATCACGTTGACAGACTCGACATCCACGTCGTAAATCTGCTCCACCGCCTGCTTAACTTTCCGCTTGTCCGCCCGATAATGAACCTCAAAGCTGTACTTCCCCAACTCCAGCTGTCTGTATGTCTTCTCCGACATTATCGGTCGTATAATCACGTCATAAATATCCATAGCGCTTCCTCTCAATAAATCGTCAACCTAATTAGGCCGCCCGGCCCAAGAACGATTCAATGACTTCTAAGGCACTCAACGGCACGATGACCAGATCGGCGACCAACAGGTCTCGAATGTTCAAGTATTGAGCGCGCAATATATTCACATTGGGCAAGTTACGCCCCGATAGCTCGACAGGTTCATTGGCGTCCGGCAACAGGATGAGGATTTTCTTATCCGAGGCCGCTAAGTTCTTCAACACCCGAACCATTTCCTTGGTCTTGGGCGCTGGCATCGTCAGATTATCCACCACGATCAACTGCTGCTCCGCCGCCTTGACGGACAACGCCGAGCGCAACGCAGCACGCCGCATCTTGCGCGGCATCTTCTTGTTGTAGCTGCGCGGCATAGGCCCGTGGGCAATACCCCCCCCCACAAAGATGGGGGCATTCCGACTGCCGTGCCGGGCGCGCCCCGTGCCCTTCTGACGGTACCACTTGGACTTGGAGCGATTATTCTCGCTTCGTGTCTTGGTCTGATGCGTACCGGCGCGCTGATTGGCCAATTGCCGAACAACAGCTTGATGCATCAAGGGCACATTGACGGAGGCCTCAAAAATATCGGCGTGCAGTTCGATCTCGTCTACCTGCTCGCCCTGCATATTCATTACTGCTACCTGCATGGCTACTTAATACCTCCCTTTCGAACCCGTTGTTTGCGGGCCTCTTTGACGATCACGAAGCCCCCCTTCGGCCCAGGCACACTGCCCTTGACGGCCAGAAGGTTGCGATCTGGGTCCACCAAGACGACCTCGATATTCTGTGAGGTCACGCGCTTGCCGCCCATTCGGCCCGGCATGCGCTGCCCCTTCCAGACCCGCCCCGGTGACGCACAGGCGCCAACGGAACCTGGGGCCCGCAAGCGATCGGACTGACCGTGGGTTTTAGGGCCGCCAGCAAAGCCATAGCGCTTCACAACACCTGCAAAACCACGCCCTTTCGATTTACCCACTACATCCACACGCTCGCCTGGCTCGAAAATATCCACCTGCACCTCTTGCCCCAACTCGAATGCTTCGTCCTCGCGAATTCGGATCTCGCGCAGATAGCGTAGCGGGGGAACGCCGGCCCGATCCAAGTGACCCATTTGCCCCATTGTGAGATGCTTCTCTTTGGCCGGTTCGTATCCAAGTTGGACCGCACGATATCCATCACGATCCTCAGTACGAAGCTGGGTCACGTAACACGGCCCAGCCTCGATCACGGTGACCGGCACGACCGAACCATCCTCTCGGAAGACCTGGGTCATTCCAACTTTCTTACCTAAAATTCCTCTCATTAATCATTTACCTCCGAGGGACTGCCAACGATGATTAACGTCGCATCATCCCTAAAGCTTACCGCTCACACTACCCCCCCTGGCCCAAACCCCAATAACGACAAGCTCAAGACCAGGGGGGTAAGATCAAGCGACTAAAAAGCGGTATTGATTTTGTGATGTACGATTTAAGCGTTTATAGCTTAATCTCGATATCAACCCCAGCGGGCATATTCAGCCGCATCAGGGTATCGATAGTTTTCGAATCCGGCTCTTGAATATCGATTAATCGTTTATGTGTGCGGATTTCAAAATGCTCGTGACTGTCTTTGTCGATGAACGTAGAACGTCGCACCGTAAAGCGCTCGATTTTGGTCGGCAGCGGGACCGGGCCGGCAACCCGTGCACCGGTACGCTCCGCCGCCTCGACGATACGCCGAGCGGATTCATCAAGAATCCGATGATCATATGCTTTGAGCCGAATACGAATCCGTTGTTTTGTCATAAACCACCTGATCTAGACCGGACTACTCAAGTACCTGGGTGATGACACCAGCGCCAACCGTCAAGCCCCCCTCGCGGATCGCGAATCGATGACCTTCCTCAAGCGCCACTGGGGTAATCAACTCGACCTTCATCATCGTGTCGTCCCCAGGCATCACCATCTTCACATCCCCTGCTAAGGTTACCTCACCGGTCACATCCATCGTGCCAATGTAGAACTGTGGCTTGTATCCAGTGAAGAAGGGTTTGTGCCGTCCCCCCTCGTCTTTCTTCAAGACGTAGACCTCGGCCTCAAATTTCTGCTTCGCATGGATGGATCCAGGCTTAGCAATCACCATACCACGGCCTACCTCATCCTTGCCGACGCCCCGCAAGAGCAAGCCAGCGTTATCGCCTGCGCGAACCTCATCCAAGACCTTGTGGAACATCTCCATCGATGTCACGACGGTCGAAATGGGATCCTCGTTCAAGCCGACGATCTCAACCGGCGTATTGGGCCGCATCGTGCCGCGCGTAACGCGCCCTGTGACCACCGTACCACGTCCCTTGATTGAGAAGACGTCCTCGATAGGCATCAAGAAGGGCTTATCCTCGTCGCGCTCAGGCGTGGGGATGTACTCATCCACCACCCGCATCAGTTCCCAAATCGGCTCATAGGGTTCGGCGTCTGGATCATCGCTTTCGCAGTTCAACGCTTCCAGCGCGGATCCCTGAACAATGGGGGTCTCGTCGCCGGGGAATTGGTAGCTGCTCAACAGCTCGCGAATTTCCAGATCGACCAGCTCTAATAGCTCTGGGTCGTCCATTAGATCGACCTTGTTCAAGAAAACCGCAATCGCGGGTACCTCAACCTGACGCGCCAACAGGATGTGCTCGCGTGTCTGGGGCATCGGCCCGTCGACCGCGGAGACAACCAGGATCGCGCCGTCCATCTGGGCCGCGCCCGTAATCATGTTCTTGATGTAGTCGCGGTGACCAGGGCAGTCCACGTGCGCGTAGTGACGGTTTTCCGTCTCGTACTCGACGTGGGAAATCGCCACGGTCAAGATCTTGGTCGCATCCCGACGGAACATCTTCGCGTCGGCTTTCGCGACGTCATCATATCCCCGGAAGTCCGCCCACCCTTTGAGGGCCAACGTGCGGGTAATTGCAGCAGTCAGCGTCGTTTTGCCGTGATCAATGTGACCAATGGTCCCAACATTGACATGTGGCTTCGTGCGCTCAAAAGTCTCCTTAGCCATTCTCCACTTCTCCTTTTGATGTTTAAGTAAAACTGATTATCACTTATCTTATGAGTTTATGCGCCATACAAGATGGCATCCATCTGTCGAGAATCCACCGGTGCGTAATGGTGAAATTCCATCGTAAATGTGCCCCGACCCTGCGTTGCACTCCGCAAATCGGTAGCATACCCAAATAATTGGGACAAGGGAGCGTAAGCTCGCACAGCTTTTCCCCCGCTCGGACGCATGTCCATCTTCTGAATGCCTGCGCCGCGAGCGTTCAAATCGCCCATCACCTCACCGACGAATCCTTCCGGCACGACAACTTCCAGATCCATCACCGGCTCAAGCAACACCGGATCGGCCGACTCTACGGCCTTACGCAAGGCCTGAACGGCTGCCGCTTCGAAGGCGATGGGTGATGAGCTGTTAGGATCCATCTTGGCATCGACCAATCGGATCACTAAACCCACTAAAGGATAACCGGCCAGAAAGCCACTTTCCAGAGAATCCATCACGCCATTCTCAATGGCAGCTGCATACTCTTCCGGCAATGTGTCCGGTTGAAGCGCATTCACGAAGCGATTTTCATTGTTCTCATCCGCCGGCCTGACCTCCAAGACAACTCGCGCATACTGAAGCTTGCCGCCCAGCATCCGGTTGAATTCGATGTCGGCCCACTCAGTCTTCGTGACCGTCTCTTTGTAGGCCACGCGGCGCTTCCCCACGTTGGCCTGGACGTTGAACTCGCGTAGCATCCGATCCACCAGAATGTCCAGGTGTAACTCACCCATCCCAGCGATGACCATCTGGCCGGTGGCCTCGTCTTGCTGGACGCGGAATGTCGGGTCTTCTTCCGATAACCGCTCCAGCGCCTCGTTCAAGCGATCCTGATCGGCGAGCGTCTTCGGCTCTATCGCCACAGAGATCACCGGCTCTGGGAATCGGATAGATTCCAACACAATCGGCGCGTGCATCGCGCTCAAGGTATCCCCGGTAAAGGTCTGTTTTAGCCCCACCGTGGCTCCAATATCACCCGCGCGCAGGACATCGACCTCCTCGCGGTGATCCGCGAACATCCGCAGCAAGCGCGGGATGCGCTCTCGGACATTCTTAGTGGGATTCATATAGACATTGCCGCGCTTTATCTTACCTGAGTAAACGCGAAAGTATCCTAATCGTCCCGCATACGAATCCGTCGTGATTTTAAAGACCAGAGCAGCCAATGGGCCGTCAGGATCTGCGCCCCGCTCTTCGATGCGATCTTTCTTGGGATTTCGCCCCTTAATCGGGGGAACTTCCAACGGAGAGGGCAAAAGATCCACCACCACATCCAGTAGCGGCTGAACTCCTTTGTTGCGCAACGCCGAGCCACACAAGACGGGCTGAATTCGCCCACTAATCGTCGCTCTGCGCAATGCGCCGCGTAAATCCTCGACGGGAATATCTTCCCCTTCTAGATACCGCATCATCAAGTCGTCATCGGTCTCAACAATCGCTTCTAGGGCCTTTTTGCGCGCTTCTCGCGCCTTCTCAGCCACAAATTCAGGAACTTCCGTCCGCCGTGGTTTCTGCCCCAGTTCATCATCCCAGATGACGGCTTCCCAAGCCAGCAAATCCACGACCCCTCGGAAATCGGATTCGACGCCGATGGGCCATTGAATCGGCACGGGATTCGCCTTCAGGCGCTCGCGGATGGTACCCACTGCGTAGACAAAATCCGCCCCCAGCTTATCCATCTTGTTCACGAACGCGACGAGTGGCACCTTAAATGCTTTCGCCTGTCGCCAGACCGTCTCTGACTGCGGTTCGACGCCGGCCGTACCATCAAAGACCACAACCCCACCATCTAACACCCGCAGACTGCGCTGCACCTCGGCGGTGAAGTCGATGTGACCTGGCGTGTCCACGATGTTGATTTGGCAATCGCGCCAAAAGCAGGTCACGGCGGCCGATGTAATCGTAATCCCCCGCTCCCGCTCCTGGGTCATCCAATCGGTGACGGTCGTTCCCTCATCGACGTTCCCTAAGCGATGGGTGCGTCCTGTGTAATAAAGGATCCGTTCCGTTGTGGTGGTCTTGCCCGCGTCAATATGGGCAATAATACCGATGTTACGAATATTCTTAAGTGAATGTGCAAACTCAGCCATCGCTAGTGACCTCGATAAAACTTGATCTCATCCAGCGATAGCAATCTCGACAGCTTACCAGCGCAAATGAGCAAATGCGCGATTCGCTTCTGCCATCCGCAGGGTTTCCTCACGACGTCGTACAGCTGCGCCGCGTTCCTCGGAGGCATCTAACAATTCCGCCGCGAGCTTATCAACCATGTCATGCCCGCCCCGACTACGCGCCGCAGCCAACAGCCAACGGATCGCCAACGAAACTTGGCGATAGCGCGGCACCTCGACCGGAATCTGGTAGGTGGCCCCACCAACCCGTCGCGGTTTAACCTCGACTGGGGGCATCACATTTTGTATAGCGCCCTCGAAGATCTCTAACGGGGGATTGCCCGCGCGCGCTTCCATAATGTCCATCGCATCATACATGACGCGGCGCGCTACGTTCTTCTTCCCGCCATACATCATGCGGTTGATAAAGCGCTCGACTAAAACGCTATTATAGCGAATGTCTGGTGAAATTTCTCGTTTGGGTGGACGATAACGCCTTGGCATATCTCACTCTATCCTATCAGTCTTACTTGGGCTTTTTGGTCCCATACTTAGAACGACGTTGACTACGACCATCAACGCCAGTCGCATCCAATGCTCCCCGGACAATGTGATAACGCACGCCCGGAAGGTCCTTCACACGCCCGCCGCGCACCAACACGACCGAGTGTTCCTGCAAATTGTGCCCCTCGCCGGGGATATAGGCAGTCACCTCGATGCGGTTGGAAAGGCGGACCCGCGCGATCTTACGCAGCGCGGAGTTCGGCTTCTTTGGCGTCATAGTCCGAACTACGGTGCATACGCCGCGCTTCTGAGGATTTCCCTCTTGAACGCGAACGCGCCTCCCCTTGAGTGTGTTATAGTTGTAGAGTAACGCCGGCGCCTTCGATTTCTTCTCTTTTGGCTTACGGCCTTTACGAACTAACTGATTAATGGTGGGCAACTTTCTCCTCCTACAAAACAAGTCTTCTTACTTAAAAGAGGCCATCTAACCATGGATGGCCTCCTCACTTGTCGACCAAAATCTCTTCACCTGTCGATGGCAGGGTTAGTAGCCGCCATCCCTCATGCGAAAGTAAATTCTACCATGGAACTCTAAAAGGTCAACCAGAGAATTTTATTTCGCTCAAGTACCCTCAAAAGCAATTTATCGCTCTTCGGGCGCCAATCCCAATAGTCCCATGCCCAGCTTGGGGATCTTGGCCTGACGCTCCTCACGCCCGAAGTGCAAGATTTCCCCAGAATCGGTCACGGCCTCCACGGAGAGCGCGAGGCTCTGCAACTCCTTGACCAGGACCTTGAAAGAGGCCGGGATGCCCGGCTCCTCGATGGGCAACCCCTTGACAATCGATTCGTAGGCCTTGACGCGCCCCTGCACATCGTCCGATTTGATCGTCAACATCTCCTGAAGGGTGTAGGCCGCGCCATACGCCTCCAAGGCCCAGACCTCCATCTCGCCGAAGCGCTGACCACCAAATTGTGCCTTGCCGCCCAACGGCTGTTGGGTGACCAGGGAGTAAGGCCCTGTGGAGCGGGTGTGCACCTTGTCCTCCACCATGTGGGCCAACTTGAACATATAGATAATCCCCACGGTGACCGGGAGATCGAAGGGTTTCCCCGTCTTGCCATCATACAGACGCATCTTGCCCAACGTCGGGAGGGGCGCTTCGTGCTCACGACTATACGTCGTGGCCTCGTACACGACCTCTTCATCCGACAGATCCGCGACCTCTTGCCCGTACTCCTCGAGCCATAGCCGGAGACAGACGGCCTGCGCCTTCTCATCCACCCGCTGGCGCTCTCGACGGGGACGGTCGTCATCCTCGAAGCAGAGAATTTCATCTGGATCATAGCCGCGATCCTTCAGCCATTCCCGCAACACCGAGCGCCGCGCATAGATGCGATCATATCGGAGACGGTTGACATCATAGCCTTCCGGCGCCAACCACGACATGATGTAGAATAAGCGCGCTTCCTCGTCGTCACGCAATGTTTCCAGATCGTAATCCTGCGCCCGAAGCCATGTCCAAGCGCGCTCGACAGCATCCGACCACGCGCGGTCGATGAGCCAAGCGCGGGCCAATTCAGCCGCGATCTCATCCTCATTGGCGCC
>JAAAOZ010000510.1 GCA_009908585.1 Chloroflexota bacterium | reverse complement strand
CGGGTATTGATGCCATCGTAGTCGGTGGGGCTGACGATGCCGTAGCGGGTGCCTTCCCGGCTCGCGTTAGTTAAGCTGGCATAGACGATGAATAAGTGACCAAATTCCATTATTCCTACGATGATCAAGAGCAGGACCGGCAAAATCAGCGCGAATTCCACAAACCCTTGACCGTGTCTATCTCGTTTTTTTCTCATCATAGGGCACTCTCCATTTGATCGAATGGATCACGGCTAAATACAATTACTTATTTTTCCCCGGCGGTTCGTTGTCTTTGTCGGGGGGATTATCGGGTCGATTGTCCTGGCCCGGCGGTTCAGAGGGAGAATCTTCTTGGCCCGGTGGTGTATCGGGGCGAACGTCCTGGCCCGGCGGCGTCTGGGCCTCGGAGGGCGTTTCGTCGCCTTCGGGCGCTTCGGTCGGTGTGGGGATCGCGGGTGTATCTGTGGGGGAGGGCGTCGGTGTCTTGGTTGGTGTGGGTTCAGCAGGCGTGGGGGAGGTGGTGGGGACCTGCGTAGGCTCTTTCGTTGGGATGTCCGGTGTTTCCTCGGTCTCCTCTGGCGTCGTGGTGGTCGCGGTCTCCTCTGGTGTGGCGGGCATCGTTGGTGTGACACTCTCTAAGACTGCGTCGGTGATAACCCCGCCCAGTGGCCCGCCCTCCGTGTAGCGCATCTTCTCCGGTTGCCCCGCCTGGTAAGCCGCGCGGAACGCTTTTGGATACTCCAGGGCCATACTCGCGACGCGTTCCACGCGCAGGCATGCCCGTTGCGTCTTGACCAATTCCGTATAGTTGTGCCCGTTGGTTTGGGCCTTCAGAGCTTCCATGTTGTTGGCTTGCGCTCGTGTCCGCCGGATGATGAAGTTGAGCATATCGCCCATCAGCGGCTCCGGCGTCCAGGCCGCCGCGCTGAGCGCCAGGGAACTTAATTGCTCCGTTCGATCCACCACGCTCCTGGGGATCGGTTGTCCCCGATTGACCAACACGTGCAACTCCTGGATGCGCTCATCGGTCAGCGCCATCGCGAGAACGACCTTCACTTCCGGGTCTGAGATGTGTTCGAAGTGTTGATTTTCCGCCGTGACCTTCAGCAGATAGAGGGGCTGATGTGGCAGGCTCTCACTGGCCGCCCAGACGATCTGTCCGCTCAGCGGCACTAGAAGCATCATCATCGCCAAGGCGACCCCGGCCAACTTCCACGCCCATTCAAGGTTGAGGGAAAGATGCGGTAGACGTAAGCGAAAGCGCGGGCGCTCGCGTGTTTCCGGCTCTGGCGGTCGCATCCAGGCGCGTCGCGCTTCGGCGGCGCGTAGGACCCTGGCTCGTCCCGTCGCTAACTGGTTAGGAGGCTCAGGTACGCGGGATAGCGTTTCGGTCGTGGCGCAGGCCGTTTCGAGCAAGGGGCGCAGTTCCTTTTGACGTTGAGGATGGCGTTGCAAAACACTCTCGATATCACCGACACGATCTAACTCGTTGAGGCGGTGCGCTAATAACCTTTCGAACCCTTCATTTTTCGTCATTGTCCTTCTTCCTTGTCTACATAGCTACCCATGGCTACCCAAGTTCTATTTATCTACAATAACATCATGCTTGATCTGTTTCTAAAAATCTCCGCATCTTTTTCAGCGCGCGATGTTGAAGCAACTCGACGGCGCCGGTGCTCTTTCCCATAATCTCGGCCACTTCACGGGCGGTCAATTGCTCCCCGAAGCGCAACACAATGACCTGCTCCTGCGAAGGGGTGAGCTGCCTCATCGCAAGGCGGAGACGCCGGAAGGAGAGTGGGTCTGCTTTCGCAGATTCCGGCATCTCCACGCTTGCGATCAAGCGCTCATCCAAAGGTAGCAGATCTTCTGAAGATTTGTCGCGATAATGATCCACCACCAAGTTATGGGCGATGCGATAAATCCACGCTCTAAACGACGTGTGCCAAAAATTCTCATTCTGGATGGCCTCCAGCGCGCGAAGAAAGACGTCACCGGTCAGATCCTCCGCTACGTGCTCATCGGACACCCGTCGATAGAGATACCGATAGATCATCGGTGCATATTTGTCGTAAAGCTCCGCAATTGCAGCATCCTCGAATTTCTTCGCTCGCTGCAATAATTGCTTTTCATCTGTCATAACAACCCCATCTCTAACCACTCTCCTACTATTTAAGACGTAAAAGTTAGTAAATCCTTACGGTCAATTTCGAGCTTTGTCGGGAATTCGTTGGAATTGGGGAAGGATTTGAGGTCGTCACCGGCCTGAACCGGCGATTCCCAATAGCACAAAGGGCCGGGCCGATTTAGGCCCGGCCCTTTTGCCGGCGTTGATTTATACGCTTTACTCCTCTTCTTCGGCGCTCTCTTCCTCTTCGCCTTTTTCCTCTTCCACCTCTTCTTCCTCGCCGTTCTCTTCCTTCAACTTCTTGCGGATCTCGTCCTCGATAGCCTGCATTAACTCTGGATTGTTATCCAATTCCTCTTTGGCGTTCTCGCGTCCCTGCGCGATGCGCTCCTCGTCGGGATAGTAGTAGTAGGATCCGCGCTTGTCGATGATGCCCATCTCCACGCCGACCTCTAGCACGTCGGCGGCGTGGCTGATGCCCTCGCCGAACATAATGTCGAACTCGGCCACGCGGAACGGCGGCGCGACCTTGTTCTTCGTCACGCGGACGCGCGTGCTGTGCCCGATGAACTCACCCTGCACCTTGATCGATTTGATGCGGCGCACGTCTAGGCGCACGGAGGCGTAGAATTTGAGCGCCCGCCCGCCGCTCGTCGTCTCCGGCGAGCCGAAGAGCACGCCGATCTTCATCCGCAACTGGTTGGTGAAGATCATCACCGTGTTGCTCTGCTTGATCACACCAGAGAGCTTGCGCAGCGCCTGGCTCATCAGCCGGGCCTGCAAACCGGGGTGCGAATCGCCCATCTCGCCCTCGATCTCCGCGCGCGGGACGAGCGCGGCTACCGAGTCGATGACGATGACGTCGACGGCGCCGCTGCGCACCAGCGCCTCCGCGATCTCCAGCGCCTGCTCGCCGGTGTCCGGCTGCGCGATGTAGAGATCGTCCACGTTGACGCCACAGCTCGCCGCGTAGCGCGGATCTAAGGCGTGCTCCATATCGATGAAGGCCGCCACCCCGCCCATCTTCTGCGCCTCGGCCACGATGTGCTGACAGATCGTCGTCTTGCCGCAGCCTTCCGGCCCGTAGATCTCCGTGATCCGCCCGTGAGGCACGCCGCCCACGCCCAGCGCGATATCTAACGCCAGCGATCCCGTGGGGATGACCTCCACATCCAAGTGCGTCGCGTCCCCCAATCGCATCAGCGACCCTTCGCCAAAGCGGCGATGAATGCGCGCCACCGTCTGATCCAATACCTTCTCGCGTTCCTTTGAAACCATAGCTTTTTCCTCCTGCGCTCCCGCGCGCGTGTGTTTTAGAATGATCACCTTGATCTAATTGTAGCACAAATGTTCTAATTTCCCAACCTCCAACTTCGCTAGTGTCTTAAATTTTCGCCGCTTGGCTCGCCTGCGAATGAATTCCAGGCTGATACACGAAACCCGTTAAAAACGGGTTGAAAAACCCCTCGAAAAAGCAACCCCAGTGCGTTTTAACGCACTTTGGATATCAGACGATGGTTTCAACCATCGGCGCGGCGCAGTGGCGAATACTCTGTGACAGTAACCAACTTCCATCTTCCCTTCCCTACTGCCGCCGTCGTCGCCCCTTACCTGAGCGTCGCGGGGGGCCGCCGCGATAGGACGGCGCCAGAATCGAGAAGACCGTGCAGCGACTCACATCCGCCAGGCGCGTGCCGATGCGCGGATCGATCTTCTCCAACGTGCGCGAACTGGTGATCACGGTGGGCAGCCGCGCCACGTAGCGATAGTTGAAGAGCTGGTAGAGCTTCTCCTGCGCCCAAGGCGTCGCGTACTCCGTGCCCAAATCGTCCAGCACCAGGAAGGGAGCGTTGCGCACCTCCTCGAAGCGCTTGTCGTAGGGCACGGCGCTCTGGGGGTAGAACGAGGCGCGGAGATAGTCCAGAAAATCGGGCACGGTGACGAAAAGCGCGGGATGCCCCTCTTTCACGCGCTGATTGGCGATGGCCGCCGCCAGGTGGGTCTTGCCGCAGCCATACTCCCCCGTGAAGACCAGCCAGCCCGCCGGTTCGGTGGCGTAGCCCTTGGCTAACTCGACCGCGCGCCGCAGGTTGTCCAACTCCTCGCGTGAAAGCTCGCCCTGCCGCAGGATGAAATTATCGAAGCGCATATCGCTGTACAGCGGCAGCGTGTTCATCTCCATCTTGGCGTAATCGGTGCCGGTCTGGCGATAATCGGGCGCCAAGATGGTGATCATATCCACCAGGTCGGTGTCGCTCAGCCGCGAGCACAGGCGCGGATCTAGCTCGTCCAGCGAGTTGTTGGTGGTGATGACGGTGGGGAGGCGAGCCATATAGCGATAGTTCAGCAATTGATAGAGCTTCTCCAGCGCCCAAGGCGTGCCATGCTCCGTGCCCAGATCGTCCATGATGAGCAGCGGGATGGTCCGCACCTCCTCGAAGCGCTCGTCATAGCGCTGGGTGGCGGTGGGCGCGTAGGCTCCGCGCAGATGATCTAACAGATCGGGCACAGTGACGAAGAGCACGGGCGTGCCCCGCGCGATGGCGTCGTTGGCGATGGCCGCCGCCAAGTGGGTCTTGCCGCAGCCGTAGCCGCCGCGCATCAGCAGCCAGCCCTCTGGCCGTTGGGCGTAGGCGACGGCGCGATTGTAGGCCAGCCGCAGGTTGCGCTGGCGCTCGGCGGACAACCCGTGGCCATCGGGGTGGAAGTTTTCGAAGGTGTAGCGCTCCAGAATTTTGAGGCTGCTCATCGAGCGCATCGTCTCGTGGCGGCGGGATTGAAGCTCCTCCTGGCGGCAGGTGCAGGGGAAGAGCTTGCCGAAGTCGGGGTGATCGACCGGCACATCCAAGCGCACGTAGCCCACGCCGTGGCAGATGGGGCAGTTGGGATTGCCTAGGTGGGTGTCGACCGCTTGCGCTTCTGTTTGCTCTATATCGCGGTCGAGATCAGTGCTGGATGATGTCCCGGTACTTTCCCTCGATATACCGGCGACGATCTCTCTCGCGATTTCGTCTATCTTCTTCATCTTTCCCCTCAGTCCACCAACGTTCTAAAATCGCGTGGATGTACTTCCAATTGCGCTTATTCCGGCTGATGGCTTCGCGAAAGGCCTCCTCGATCCACGCGGCGGGATATTTCCTCTCGGCCTCCATCAGTTCCTCGCTCAGGAGCGCGCTCAACGGGCCGATGTTCTGCTCGTAGAGCGTGAAGATGTTGGGATGCGAGACGCGCTCGGCGCGCATGGGGGGACGGCCCTGCGCCATCGCCTCGACGGCGGCGCGCCCGCGCGGGCTGTTGGCGAAGTAGCGCCGCTCGCGCGTCCCATCCGCCCGCTCCCACGCGCCCAGCAGGAGCGTGCCCCGCGCCACCGCGCGGGCGAGCGCGTAGGCCGCCTCCGCCTCGACCGCCTCGCCAAAGGCCGCTTGCATCGCCGGCTCCGCGCACAACTCTGTTTCCGTGATCCACGGCGCGCTGTCGGAGCGCATCTGCGCCAGCCGCCACAGCGCGATCAACGTCACCTGCAACTCCGCCAGATTATCGATGTGGGGAATTAACTCGGTGAAGATCTGCTCCGGCAGCGCCACGGTGGCGTGTTTCCCCGCCGGGAACCCGGAGAAATGGCGCATGCTGATGCGCTCTTGCTGGGAAGGATACTCGTCGCTCATACTTACGTGCCTAGGGGCGGCGGGTCGCCTCCGCCGCTATACTGCTCCGGCGAGACGTGCGTCGCCGCGTCGGCGAACTGCGTGAGGCGACTGTTGAAGAAGAGTTGGACGGTGCCGGTAGGGCCGTTCCGGTGCTTGGCGATGATGATGTCCGCGATGCGCGGCTTCTCCGTCTCTGGATGGTACATCTCATCCCGATAGATAAACATGACGATGTCCGCGTCCTGTTCCAGAGAATTGTGTACCACGATGTCGTTGGCCACGAAATTGTGATATTCTGGCACCTCCAAGTCATACACTTCCTCGACGCCGGCTGGCTCCACACTCGCCACTTTGTCCCAATAGACATCACTCTCGGCAAGGGATAACAAGGATTCACTCTGAACGACTTGGCCTACCCGCAAGGCACGTTCACGGCTCAGATTGCTCTTATATAAGCTCGTGCCACAATAACGTGTTTCAATCGCAGCCTGCATTTCGCGCGTACTCATCCCTAGGGCTTGTCGGGCTGGCTCTACCAGAGAATGCCAGGCCAGTTTGGGGATTATGTCCCGGTTGGTATTGTGCTCCCGATGACGAAAGAACTCTTCTATTGCTTGTAGCTTATCCCTTTTTGGCCCGACCACGCCCACCCGCTCAACAAATTTGATCATGTCTGGTTTCCCAGAAATGGTCACATGCCACATATCATGGCCTTTGTCCCCTTGAGGAACGCAACTCACGCGCGCCACTATGCCCAACCGTAAGAGTAAGCTCTGAACATCCAGCGCCAACCTATGACTACTCGTAGCGTAATAAGCAACTGCCCGGGGCTTCTTTTGCCCAACCACGCCCAAAGTTCCATCGGTTGCCCATAGGTGACGCAGAAACGTTTCGATTACCTCATGAGGTTGTTCAAACATTGCGGCAGGGACCAGCTTTTCATAAGAGCGATAGCCCCACACACCTAGCCCGTCCATCCACTCAGCCACTGGATTTCGCGTCTCGTGCGTTAGATGCGCCGTCGCACTCAAGAAAACCTGCCACCAGTTGCGCTGCGGCTCGACGCGAGGGGTCACAGCATCTTCGAAAACCTCATTTGCTAACTCAGCAACTATATCGGCCATCTCTCGATTGTTCGTCGTGTACTGTACCGCATGCCGGGGCAGAGTACATCCATCGCCGATGAGATGTCCAAGCAATGCCGCTTGCGTTTTGCTGATGGACGCCTTTGGCTTGGAAAGGTTTTTCCAAGCGCGCGGAAGAGCGATGTGCTCTCCAATTTCCAGTTGATCCAGGCGCTTCCATCCCTCAAACGTACGAAACTTGTGATTGGCCGTGGCCTTGATCTCTCGCCCTAATTGTGTGCGAAGCAGGAACACAGGCTTCACTCCCACCCGCCAGGCCTTGCGCGCTTCGATGGGGGCAACTTTCCAAGTTGCTTCGTTTAGTGCCATGACGCTCACCGGTTTACCTTGTTTCGCAAGTTGGCCGATGGTGGTACGCTGTCCATTAGATAGTTGCACCAGTGTGTCGCCCGTCAGGCACCCACTTTCGCGTAGATCCGAGAGCACGGGGATTTTTTCTGCGCGCTGCTCGACGGCGCGGGAAAGCTGCGAGGCCGTCATCAGCGGCAGATCCAACTCGCGCGCCAGGCCCTTGAGCGACCGGGAGATGTAGGAGACCTCCTGGACGCGGTTGTCCGAGCGCGCCTCGGTCGTCATAAGTTGGAGGTAATCGACGAAGGCCATATCCAAGCTGCGCTCCGAGGCCAACCGCCGGCATTTGGTGCGCAGTTGGCACGGAGATGGAGGGCGTGTCGTCGATGTAGATCGGCAGCTCGGCAAGATGGCCAATCGCGTCGGTGAACTGCGGCCATTCGTCGTCGCGCAGGCGACCCAAGCGCAAGCGTTGCGCGTCGATGTGGCTGATCTGGGAGATCATCCGCTGCACCAACTGCTCCGCCGACATCTCCAGGCTGAAGAGCGCGACGGTGCGGCGCTTCTGCGCGGCCTTCAGCGCGAAGGTGATCATCAGCGAGGTCTTGCCCACGCCCGGTCTCGCGGCCAAAATCAGCAGGTCGGAGCGTTGGAAGCCGCCCAGCATCTGGTCGATATCCCGAAAGCCGCTGGGAACGCCCAACGGTTCGCCGCGATGCTCGTAGAGATATTCGATCCGGTCGTAGTAGCGTTGCACCACCTCCTGCACCGGCTGCAACTCGCGGCGGGTGCGACGTTGGGAGACGCCGAAGAGCGCTTGCTCGGAGCGGTCGACGACTTGATCGATGGGCATCGTCTCGTTGTAGGCGTAGCGGGCGATGTCGCTGACGGAATCCAACAGGCGGCGCCGCACGGCGGTCTCTTCTACCATCCGGCCATAGGATTCGATATTGATGGCAGAGGGTACAGCGTTCATCAATTTGGAGATGTAGGCTGCGCCGCCGACCGCTTTTAACTGGGCTCGATTTTCCAGCTCAGTGTTGATGGTCAGGAAATCGATGGGGTCTCGGCGCTCGTGGATTTTGAGGATTGTCTCGAAAATCCAGCGATGCTTTTGGAGGTAGAAATCCTCACTGCGCAAAAAAGATAACACCCGGAAGATGCCTTCCGGATCAATCAACAGCGCGCCTAAGACCGCTTCCTCGGCTTCGATGTTATGGGGAACGGTTTTATCGGGTGTGGCCATTCTACGCGCACTCCTTACAGGGGTGCTTGTGGTTAAATTTCAACGTTATATTCTCTCCTGTTCTGAGGCCTCAGTTATCGCGACCCTCGGACGCATCGTAGTTCAGCGTGTCCAGGAATTCGCGGAAGACGGATAAATCCTCTTCGCGGGAAGCCTCTTCCATTATATCCGGTTCCGGCACGACGCTTGCTTCGTCCATCACCTGCTCTGAGACGTAGATGGGCACGCCGGCGCGCACCGCGATGGCCATCGCATCACTAGGGCGCGAATCCACCTCAATGACCTCGTCGCCCAGATCTAAGATCAGTTGGGCGTAGAAGGTGTTTTCGATGAGGGCATTGACGTAGATATATTGCAACTCCGCGCCCAGCGTGTCCAATATATTGACGGTCAAGTCGTGGGTGAGCGGGCGCGGCAGATCGACGCCGTTAAGACGCACGGAGATCGCCTCGGCCTCACATGGCCCGATCCAGATGGGCAAATATCGTTCGGCATCCAAGGCCTTGAGCACCACGATGCGGTGGGGCGAAACCAGACTCATTTGTATCGTCTCTAGTTCGACTTCGATCATCGGTTTTCTCCTCCTAACGTGGACGAACCTGCATCAAAAAGACCCTCTATCCGCCAAATTGTTGCTCATTGAACATGAATTTGCCGGGGTAGGCCTACAGCCGATTTGGCATGGGTGGGCCGTCTCTTCTTATGGTATTATACTATACCTGTTTTCCTGCGAAAGCATAATCCATTAGAGAAGCTTTTTGGAGATGATGAAATATACCCGCTCAGATCCCTTGGTTCTGTTTCGTTTGCTCATTTGCTGGCCTACCTGCAAGACGCTATAATCTATGCTAAAATGGTAGATATAGGATGTGATCTGCTATCAAACCGACACCGTAATCAGGAGGGGCATTTGGAAGGACGCGCTGAATTGGACGGCAGACCCGATGTAGCGTCTCTGTTATCCTCGCTTCGCGATGAGGAGCCGCAGGCGCGGCGTGAGGCGGCTTTGATGCTTGGTCAACTCCTCGGTCAGCAAAGAAGTCGGCGGGTGATGTTGGCCTTGCGGAATATGGTGCTTGAGGATACGGACGATCACTGCCGGAAGGCGGCCTTGTATTGGCTGCGTGTGAACGGCGAGCAAGCTATCCTTAACGAAGCGTTGCGCTGTGTTTTGAAAGATGCTGATCAATTTATGCGGATGAACGCGGCGTGGAACATCTCGCAGGCCGGGGAACGTAATCCAGGGATCGTTGAACCGCTCATCCAGGCGCTTGAAAGCAGTTGGGAGATGCCCATTGCCTCGGCGGCGATCATAGAAGCGTTGGGGAAGTTGCGCGACGCGCGGGCGGTTGAGCCGTTGGCGGCCTATGTGAAATCGCCGCATAGCTATTGGCGGGGGATAGCGGCCCAAGCGCTCGGATATTTGGGTGATCCCCGTGCGATTCCTCATTTGCGGGCGTTGCTGACGGATCACGCGCCGGCTTGGAAAGAAGATCACGGCCCTGTATTCAGCGTGGCCGAGGTGGCTCGTGTAGCTTTACGACGTCTTAGAACGCTTCAAAAGGATCGACTCCCCAAACACAGGCAGTTTTCGGAAAAAGAAGCGCCAGATGTGGCCGATTTTAAATCATTGGACGCTCTGAAATCGTGATGATGTTGCTGAGACGTTGAAATTCTACTAATAAAGGATGGCCGCATCGCCCTGCGCCCGCAGATAAATCGCGGGCTAGAAGCTCAAGTCGGCTCGAAGCCGACTTCGTAAGCGCCGCGACTTCAGTCGTCGGGCTGTTTCGCTGGCGGGAGGGTGTTGCGCTGGCGGATTTCCCCTTGTGGAATGAGGTCGTTCAGATGGGCGCGGGGATGTTGCTACCCCGCGCCCACGAAGACCCCCGCTGGCTGAATCTGCCCGAAGCCTTGCCCCAGGTCGAGGTGGACGCGCGTCATATCGTGCAGGCGCTGAGCCGTCTGCTGGATAACGCGATCAAGTTTAACCTAAAGCATGGTAAAATCTGAGTGCGGGCCGTGCAGCACGAAGATGAGGTATGGGTTCAGGTCGAGGATACCGGCATCGGCATTCCAGAGGTGGAGATGGATAAGGTTTTCAATCGATTTTATCAGGTGGATGGGGCGACCAATCGGCAATATGGAGGTATGGGATTAGGACTATCAATCGTCAAAGAAATTGTCAACCAGCATCGGGGGCGCGTTTGGGCCGAAAACAACACGAACAATCCAGGGGTGACCTTCACCTTGGCATTGCCGATCATGCCGGCGTTGGAAGAAGGGAATGTGACGGAGGCGGGCGTATGAACACGATCAGACAGATGCGCGGGCTGTCGCTGATCATAGCGGCGCTGCTCTGCGCGATATGGATGCAGGCATGCACGCCCGCGCCCACGACCGTCTCTCCGATGACGCCGCCGAGTATCCAAGAGGCTGAAGAGGCCGAGGGTGAGGGAGGCGTGAATGGCGGCAACGAGGGCGAGGCGAGCGCTGGCGGCAATCTCGTCCTCTCCGATAGCTTCGCGCCGCCGCACACCGGCTGGGTGCGCTTCGAGACGGCGGATAGCGCCGTCTACGCGCAGGCGGGGGAGATGTTTCTGGAGGATCGCGGTGCGGGATCGTCGGTCTACACCCCGCTGGTCGGTGAATCTCATCAGGATGTGACGGTCGCCGCGCGCCTCCGCTATGTCCAGGGCGCCGTCGACAATTGGATGGGCGTGATCTGCCGGCAGCAGGATGAGGAGAACTACTATCTGTTTGGCATCAGCGCCGACGGCTACTACGTGATCCTGCGAACGGTCAAAGGTGTGGCCACGCCGTTGGTGGGGCCGCACGCCAGCGATGTGATCAACGTCGGCAAGGCGGAGAACGATATGCGCGTCCGCTGTCGAGATAACAAGCTCTCGCTCTGGGTGAACGGCACGCTGTTGGTCTCCCGCGTCGATGAGGAGTTGATGGGGAGCGGCGCCGTCGCGCTCTTCACCGATGCCATCGAACCGGGGCGCACCACTACGGTGGCCTTTGATGATGTCACGATTACAGCGCCCTGAGCGCGCCGAGCGGCGTGAACTGCTTGGATTGCCCCTCGCGCTGCTGCGCGGCGTGGCGTGGCTGCTCGCGCTGATCGGCTACTTCGGCCCGTGGATCGGGCGCCGGGCGGCGGCCTTGGCCTGGAATGCCTACGATCTCTTCGATCTGCTGCGCCTGCTGCCCCAGATCGAATCCGGCGCGGTGCGCGTCAATCTCTACACGCTGCGCTTCCCCTTAGTCGGTCTGGCGGTGCTGCTCCCTCTATTGCTGGCGCAGGCGCCAAATTTGTGGCGTTGGACTGTTGCTGCGCTCGGCGCGGGGATCGCGATAGCGACGCTGCCGCCCTACCCGGAGATCGTCAGCGCGTGGCGCACGCCTGGTTGGCGCATCGTCTTCTGGGGCGGCGTTGGCGCGATGATCGCCGTCGGCGTGATCACCTGGCTCGGCCCGCGCTTGGCGCGCATTCGCCCCTGGCTGATCGTGGGCTGGCTCGCGCTCACCGCCCTGCCCGCCCTGCCGACGCTGCATCGCCTGCAACCCGCGCTCTCCCACCTGCACGCGCGCCCCATCGCCTGGGGCTGGGGCTACTGGTGCTGGCTGATCGGCATCGGCCTGATAGCGCTTCTCACTTTAAGTCGTATCCCTGCGAAGGTTGGGCATCATCCTGGATAAAGCGCTCTGTCCGATAGACCACGAGCCTTGTGGTGTGAAATTCCCCCTCGAACCTTCGCAAGGGTTAGCTTTGATAAGGAGGTCTTAGCATGGACGAATGGGATTTGGATTATATCCGCGCGGTGAAACATCGCCACGAAGCGGATCTGATGCGGAAACCGAACGTCGTTGGCGTGGGGATCGGGCAGCGTTGGCGTGAGGGTCAGCCGACCGACGAGTTGAGCCTGATCGTCAACGTGACGCGCAAGGTGTCGGAGGATGATCTCGCGCCGGAGGATCGCATCCCGGAGCAGGTGGAGGATGTGCCGGTGCAAGTGCAAGCTGTGGGCGAGATCCAGGCGCACGCACCCTCGGCCTCTGCTGGGCGCGAGCGGAAATCACATCGCCCCTGGGCGTTCTGGAAAAGGTGGGGGAAGGGAAGCAAGATCGAAGAGGGATTGGAGTTGGTAGAGGATGCTGTTGATAGCATGCTCGATAGCGACGACAGTAAATCTAGCGATGAGGAGGAGTAGAATGACGGATCGTGTGATGGCGCAAGCGCGAAGCATTTTTCGTGGCGCCCTGCCGGATCTCTTTAAGCGCCCTAACGTGACCGCCTGTGGGCTGGGCTATAAGATCGCGGGCGAGGAGGCGACCAAGGAGTTGAGCATCGTGGTCTCCGTGACGCGAAAATTGCCCCGTGAGCATTTGGCCGAATCGGAGCTTGTCCCGCAGTGTGTGGATAGCTTGCCCACCGATGTGATCCAGACGGGGCCGATTCGCGCGCAGGCGGCCTCGAATCCCAAGGAGCGCCGGCGGCCCATCCAGCCGGGCATTTCTATCGGGCATCCCAAGGTCACGGCGGGGACGTTCGGCTATCTGGTCGAGCGCGCCGGTGAGCGCTTCATCCTCAGCAACAACCACATCTTAGCCAATTGTAACATCGCCAAGCGGGGCGATCCGATCTGGCAGCCGGGCGCGGTGGATCTGGGCACGCAAGCGGATCGCGTCGCGGTGTTGAGCGACTTCGTCCCGCTCGATTTTGGCGAGGCATCGGGGAACTGCGACGTGGCGGAGTCGTTCGCGCAATTGCTCAACACCTTGGCCGAGGCGACCGGCTCGCACCATCGCCTGCGCTCCGTCCAGGTGACGCCCGGCGAGAATGTGATGGACGCGGCGCTGGCCCGCATCGATGCGCCCGACGATGTGCCGCCCGACATCCTGAACCTCGGCGCGCCGACGGGCATCGTCGAGCCGCAGCTTGGCATGCGCGTCCAGAAGATGGGGCGCACCAGCGGCCTGACAGCGGGCGCCATCACCCAGATCGATGTCGCGGTCAACGTCGATTTTGAGGGGCAGACAGCCCGCTTCGTCGATCAGATCATGACCAGCAAGATGAGCGCGCCCGGCGATTCGGGATCGGCGGTCTTGGATGAACAACGCCGCGCCGCCGGCCTCCTCTTCGCCGGCTCCGGTAAAGTCATGCTCTTCACGCCCATCCAGCGCATCCTCTCCCATTTCGACGTGACGCTGGTGATGTAAAGGATATGTAGTTTTGGCCCGAAGCCGTGTTGGCGGAGGGCCAAAACTGCCTAGGTGCGTTTCACGATCCTCAAAAACAAGATATCTTTTGACCTACAATGGATTTGAGGTGCAACGCACTTTTGGGCGTATTACCAGGCATATACTACATGAGACATGAGACGTTACTTTTACTTCAGTTCAAGTGCGTTGCACCTTGGTCTGCTCATAAAGCTAAACAGATACAAAAAGTGAAACCCACCCATTCGCTGACTCGCTTATTCGCTCACTCGCTTAATCTGCCGATTGCGTCAAACTCCATCTGATAGTACAATCTTGAAAATCACCTAGCTTTACCTGGAGGTTCCAATGAACGAGCATAAATCTTCTGCCCCCGAACAAGTCGATATCCTCATCACCGCCGATTTTGTGCTGACGATGGATGACGCTTATACCATCCACGCGCCCGGCGCAGTGGCCGTCAAGGGCCAGACTATCGCGGCGGTCGGCCCGCAGGATCAGATTCTGGAGCACTACGCCGCCGACGAGCGCGTGGACGCCGGCAACGCCGTCCTTATGCCGGGGCTGATCAACGCCCACGGCCACACGCCGATGACGCTGCTCCGCACGCTGGCCGACGATCTGCGCTTGGACGTCTGGCTGATGGGCTATATGATGCCCGTCGAGCGCGACTTCGTCAATCCGCACTTCTGCTGGCTGGGGACGCAGGTCTCCGCCGCCGAGATGATCCGCTCTGGCACGACTACCTTTATGGATATGTACTACTTCGAGGAGGCCGTGGCCGATTCCACCGTCCAGGCCGGGCTGCGCGGCGTCTGCTTGCAGAGCGTCCTCAAATTCCCCAGCCCCGATTCCGCCAGCTACGCGG
>JAAAOZ010000107.1 GCA_009908585.1 Chloroflexota bacterium | reverse complement strand
GCCCGCCACGTCATTGCTAAAGCTGCTGCGTCGCAGATATCCGTGGGCCAAGAGACAGCGGCGTGAGCTATGGCTGATCACGACAGACGCGACGAGCGCAACAATCAGCCCTGGGAGCCGGAACCTATCCCGGCGGAGGACTTTCATCAGCCGGAGCCGGAGGCCTGGGCCAACATCAACCGCGCGCCCCACGACCAGGTCGCGGGTGTGATCTATAAGCGCGCGATGAATATCAAATCGGTGCGGTATAGAGGCAAGGGGCAGGAGGCAGGAGGCAAGGGGCAAGGTGCGAGGGTCGTGCGTTGGCTCTTCAGCGAGTTGGTCGGCACCGAGGAGAATCTGCTGGCAGATGCGACCTTCGCCTTTTTGCACGATATGCACGTAGCGCCGCGAACCACATCGGGGCCGTCATCCGCCGAGGCCGAGGATCGCATCTACTACGTTGTTGCGGGCGTGGGGAGGCTCTATCATCGCCCCACACCCGGCAGCCCGATGGTCGCGCGCCCGCTGCGACCGGGGGATGCGTGTTTGGTCCGCGCGGGCGAGTATCATCATATCGAAAATAGAGCGGAGGAGGCAGCGTTGCGATTGATCGTGGTGGGATTGGAGCGAGGGAAGCGGGGGAAAAATGAGTAAGCGCGTGATTGTCGTCGGGGCCGGGGCGGCCGGCTTGATGGCCGCCGGACGGGCCGCTGAGTTGGGCGCGGATGTGCTGTTGATCGAGAAGATGCGCGAGGCCGGGAAGAAAATTTTAGTCAGCGGCAAGGAGCGCTGTAATCTCTCCAACGCTGCGCCGATAGAGAAGTTCCTGGCGCATTATGGCCGTCAGGGGCAATTTTTGCGCAACGCCTACTATCGCTTCTTCCGCGATGAACTGTTGGCGTTGTTGGCGCGCTACGGCGTCGAAACGCAAGTCGAGCGTGGCGGGCGCATCTTCCCCACGTCGGGCGAGGCCGCCGAGGTGCGTAATGCGCTCGTGCGCTACGTGACCCAACACGGCGCCGAGATCCGCTATCTGACGGAGGTGCATCGCATCTGGGTGGAGGGGGGCGTCGTCAAGGGCGTGCTGCTCTGGAGCGGCGAGCAGTTGCCGGCGGATGCCGTCATCGTGACGACGGGTGGCGCCTCCTGGCAGGCCACCGGCTCCACCGGCGACGGCTATCGGATGGCGCAGGACGTCGGTCACACCGTTGTGCCGCTGCGCCCCGCGCTGGTGCCGCTCACCGTGGAGAATCGCGCGCAGGCCAAGGAGCTTCAGGGCGTGAGCCTGCGCAATTCGCGCTGTACTTTCTACGTCAAGAAATCGAAGGGCAAGCTCAAGGAGCTACGTTTGCCCTACCCGATGCCGCCGACGGGCGAGATGCTCTTCACCCACTTCGGCGTCTCTGGGCCGATGATCCTCACCGCGTCGCTGGGTGTAGTCGATGCGTTGCGCGCCGGCAAGGAGGTGATCCTCTCGATTGATCTCAAGCCGGGGATGACCGACGATCAAGTGCAGGCCCGGCTGCAACGCGAGTTCGAGCGCTATTCCCAGCGCCATCTACGACGCTTGCTCAAGGGCTGGGTGCCCACCGGCTTGGCGGACGTATTAGCGCGCCTCAGCGATATTGATGCTTCGCGCCCGATCCACACCATTCGCGCTGAGGAGCGGGCGCACATCGCGCGCCTGCTGAAGGACTTCCGCTGGCAGATCACCGGCTCGCTGCCGCTGGAATCTGGGATGGTCACGGCGGGCGGCGTCGCCCTCAAGGAGATCGATCCGATCACCTTTGCCTCACGCAACATCGAGGGCCTGTACTTCGCGGGTGAGGTGTTGGATCTCGCCGCCGACACGGGCGGATTCAACCTCCAAGCGGCCTTCTCTGGCGGATATTTAGCCGGCCAGGACGCAGCCTCGTGAGCGTTGCATCTTGATTTGATACAATGTTGCACTTAAATTCTTGACATTTTCGCTTGAGGAGAGTATCCTCAAATCGTTTGGGGAAGGAGTGAAGAGATGCTTATTTCAATAAAGGGTATTTTCAAAGAAGGTGTGGCACATCCTGCCGAAGAGGTTGAGGGACGTGAGGGGCAATCGGTCATTATCATGTTCCTCGAAGAGGATCTGGATGAGAAAGAATCTGAGCAAGAGGCCGCGTGGGATGCGCTGACCCAATTAGTAGATAACTGCGCGGTCGAAACCGGTGTTCGTGATTTGGCCCATCAACATGACCATTACTTGTACGGTAAAACCAAACAGGAATAAACAATGCTCAAGGTGTTTGTGGATACAGCGGCATGGATTGCGCTTCTTAATGTCGATGACGAGTTGCATGAGCAAGCTCAGGAGATAATATCTGAGTTGCGTCATCGACGGGTGCGATTGATAACAACTGAATTTGTGTTGGTAGAGGTTGCCGATGCTCTCTCGCGACCATCTATGCGATCTCATACAGTGATTTTCATCGAGGGGTTGCGGCAGATGACTCTCTTGCGTATTATCCCTGTCAGCCAAAGTTTGCTTATCGATGGATGGGATTTCTATCGCCGACGTCCCGATAAAGATTGGGGACTAACCGACTGTACGAGTTTCGTTGTGATGACTCAGGAAAAGATCTCGCAGGCCTTTACATCCGATCATGACTTTGAGCAAGCGGGTTTCACAAAGCTAATGGCGCGTCATTGATATGTTGATTTGCTATGAGGAAAACAAGATCGCGTGAATATTTCAACCAATCACCCATACATCGCTTTCGAGGGCGTCATCGGCGTGGGAAAGACGACGCTGGCGCGGATGTTGCAATCGCGCTTCTCCGCGAGTACGCTGCTCGAAGCCTTTGACGAAAACCCCTTTCTTTCGGATTTCTACGGCGACCGCGCTCGCTATGCTTTCCAGACCCAGCTCTTCTTCCTGCTGAACCGTTATCGTCAGCAACAGAAGGTGCCGGGGATGCTGCAACAAGGGGCGCTACTGGCCGATTATTTCTTCCGCAAGGATCAGCTCTTCGCGCATCTCAACGTCTCCGGCGACGAGTTGGAGATGTATGACAAGCTCTACGCGGTGCTTTCGGAGACGGTCGTGCCGCCGGATCTGGTGGTCTATCTGCGGGCGGAGACGGACACGCTGATGGACCGGATCGCGATGCGGGATCGGCCCTATGAGCGCGCGATGGATCGCACGTACATCAGCGCGCTGCGCCAGGCCTACGAGGACCTCTTTGCGGAGTACGAGGCGACGGCGCTGCTGGTGATCGAGACGGATGGATTGGATTTCGTGCGCAACGCCGAGGATCTGAACGACATCGAGCATCGGATTCGCGCGGCGTTATCTGGCGTGCGCCAGCCCTCGTTCCCGGAGATCTCGCGCTTGGCTGCGGCCGCGCCTGCGCTCTCACGGGCGCGCGGCCCGCAATGGGGCGATGAGTTCGAGGCCACGCCCTACGGCGAGACAAATTGGCAAGCGCTGGGGGATTTCCTGGCGCTCTCGGAGGCAGTGGGGCGCATCGGCGGGGAGATTGGCCGTCAGCCTCCGATGACGTCTGAGGGCGTCTCGCCGCAATTGGCGGCGGCGTTACGGGAAGCCGCGCGCTCCTTGGCCGCCTTGGCGCAGCGCACGGGCATTCGATTGGAAGAATAGCCGGATCGAAGTGAATTTGAAGGAAGATTGGGAAGGGAGGCGCCCACAAGGGTAAACCAATGAAAGACGCTGGCTTAGTGGCGACCGCGGGAAAAATTATCCAGAATATGGTGCAGTGCTCGGTAGAATGCATCGGCTGGGGGCTGAAGGAGACGGAAGAGGTCACCTTGATTGGGGCCTACGGCGCTTATGCCTCTCGTCCAGAGGTGCAGAAGAGGGTTCGTAAATACCTCGCCTCCGACCCTCCGAAGGAGCGGAGCGCTGAGAGTCTGTTGGCTCGTCGCCTCGGCCTCAGCCGCCGCTACACCCTTATGCTGCTTTCAGTTCGGGTCGAGGAGGCATCCTCTCCCTTTGTCACGGCCGGGCTGGTGTTGGCGTTGCCCTATGCCACCTCGTTGGAGAAATCGGAGCGGAATAACTTGCTGGAGATCGCAGCGTTGATGGGGCAGGCAGCGGCACGTGGTCAAGCGCTGGATCGCGAGCAGCAACAAGGAGGGCGGATGCTGGCGGCCTTCACTGTGATCCGCGAGCTGAGCGACCTGCTCTACCCGGATAAACTGCTCGAGCGTGCGGTTCAATCGATTGGATCGCACTTGGACTTTGAGCGGGTGAGTGTCTTCCTGATCGATGAAGAGGGCGAGTACGCTGTGTTGCAGGCTGTAAATCAAGAGAGTGATCAAGAATGGAATGCCGATCATCATCGTTTGGAGGTCAAGGCGCCGCATTTGGTGGGACGGGTCACGCAGACGGGCCAAGCGCGTTCTCTCTCTGCGCTGAGCGCGTGTGGCCAGGATGCTATGTGCGTCACGTTGGCGCCGGAGATGCGCGCCGAGATGAGCGTGCCAATGCGAAATCACGGCGAGGTGATCGGGATATTGGATGTCCAATCGCCTAAGCTGAATGCTTTCTCCAAGGATGAGATGGCCGTCCTCCAGATCCTCGCGGATCAGTTGACGCAGGCATTGATAAGCGCGCGTCAGCATGAGGCGGTCTGGCGGCGGTTGGATGAGGCGCAGATGTTGCGAGAGTTGGTGGTGAGCACCACCGGGCAGGATCAGAGCGGTGTGCTCAGACACACACTTCGACTTCTGCGGTCAGGAATATCGTACGCTTATCAGGCGTTTTTTCAGCGGCGCGGGGATGTTCTCTACGCGACGCCAGATTCCCACTGGCCGGAAAGTGAATTATCGGTGGGGACGAGGCCATGGGAAAAGATATGGGAAGGGCAGTTTTTATATCGCACAGAGTCGCAGCCGATGGCCTGGGCCGGCGGCGCGCGGACGGTGATCGCTGCCCCTATCCAAACCAATGGGTATATTGGAGGCGTCTTGGCGGTTGCTCACGAGGAACCGATCTCTATTTCGCCCAAGGCAGTGCATTTCTTGGAGACGGTGGCGACGCAGTTGGAGGTGCTGTTGGAGCACGCACGTCACTACGAGGCCAACTCTCGCAGCGAGCAGCTATTGCGCCAACTCATCGATGCGGAGATGAAGATGGTCGCGGCCCATGAAGTGCCGGTGATTTTGGATATTCTGTGTCGTACCCTGCTCAGCAAGATCCGAGGGGTGGTGGAAGTCGGGCTTTTCCGGGATAATCGGGATAATGAGGAGGAGAGAGGCTCGCTGACGTGGGTCAAACGGGCCGCGACGCCGGATTTGGAGGAGCCGACCTATCTTTCGAATTTCATCACGATGACGGGCGTGGAGCGACTGACCTCCAATGTTAGGAGTACGTATGTTATCCTGCCGGAGATGCGCCATATTATCCGCGAGCAATATAGCGAGTTAGCCGAGGCGATGGATCATTTGCCGCCCTATCCGTTGACCTTGCATCCCTTGCAGACGAAGAATCGCAAGGTTGGGCTGTTGCTCGTCGCGGTAGAGCAGCCTCGGCATGAGGAGGCGCTTCGCGAGCGGATGACGTGGATTCAAGCACTGGCCAATCAGGCCGCCTTGATTTTGGATAATGCGCAGTTATTGAGTCATCTCCGTCGGCAGGCCAAAGAGTTGAAGCAGGCCTACAAAGATGCGCGACTGCTCAATGAAATCCGCCTCCAGATGATTCAAAATGTGAGCCACGAATTGCGCACGCCGTTGGGCTTGATTTCGGGCTTCACTAATATCCTGACGGAGGAGGAGATTGGGCCGCTGACGACGAAACAGAAGGAGGTTCTGGATACTATTTCCTACCGCACCAAGAGTTTGACGCGCATGGTGGAGAGCCTCACATCGTTGAAAGGGCGCGTGGAGTTGACGACGGTGCTGCCGATTAACATCCATCGGTTATTCAATGTGGTGATCTCAGAATTCAAGGATCAAGCGGCGGCGCAGGGCGTGAGCTTCGAGATGAAAATCCCGCCAGATCTGCCCTATGCCCCTGGCAATCCCGACCGCTTGCATCTGGCATTCACCCATCTGATCGAGAACGCCATCAAGTTCAGCCCCGAAGGGGGCGTCGTGATGCTCCAAGGCTGGTCAACGCCAGAATTTATCGTCGTGGTGATTTCAGATCGGGGCATCGGCATCGATCCAGAGAATTTGGACCTTATTTTTGAGCGATTTTATCAAGTGGATGGTTCGATGACCCGTCGCTTTGGCGGCATGGGGATCGGCCTGTCGGTGGTGTGGGAGATTATCGAAGCGCACGGTGGGCACATCGACGTGGAGAGCGTGAAGGATTACGGTAGCACCTTCACCTTGACCCTCCCCCGAAAACTCACGCGGACACCGTTGTCGAGCTGAGTCAAGTTTTTAACTATCGGCACATTGAACTTTTTAGCCCAGGGAGAGTAGATTGAAAAAGCACTTTATCGCGGTGGCGGGCAACATCGGCGTGGGAAAATCCACTCTAACGTCGCTGCTGAGTCAGCGCTTGGGATGGGAGCCGTATCTGGAAGGCGTGGGGGATAATCCCTATCTGGCCGATTTCTACGAGGATATGTGCAAATGGAGCTTTCATTCTCAGATCTTCTTCCTGGCGCGGCGATTGAAGAATCATCGCCAACTGTGGGAGCATCCCAATTCCGTGATTCAAGATCGGACGGTCTATGAGGATGCGGAGATCTTCGCGCGGAACCTCTATCAGCAAGCGTTGATGTCGAAGCGCGATTACACGACCTATTCCGAACTTTATCACGCCGTCATGGCGATTCTCCCGCCGCCGAGCTTGGTGATCTATCTCAAGGCATCGGTCCCGACGTTGGTGGAGCGTATTCAGCAGCGCGGCCGGACCTATGAGCGCCAGATTTCCGAGGAATATCTGGGACAGCTCAACGTGTTGTATAATAATTGGTTGGAAAGATTCTCGCTATGCCCGGTCTTGACTGTGCCGGCGGATCGTTTGGATTTTGTCGCCAACAATGGACATCTGGCCCTCATCACGGAAAAAATCTTGGAGCGGTTGCACGGTAAGGAGGTTGTGACGTTTGAGTGATCCAAAGTTGACCGACCGTCTGTTGTTTCTCTATGAGGCGGCGCGCACGCTCAGCACCAGCCTGAAAACCCATGATGTGTTGCAGATGTTGATGTCGCTCACGCACGAGCATTTTCAGCCGGATGCGGTCTCCGTTGCCATTGTCGAGCCAGAGGGATACCTGGTCTTCCGTGCGGCCTCCGGCAAGAGCGCTCAGGATGTGGTGGGGATGACCTTGCCGGCCGGGACGGGCATCGTCGGCTGGGTCGCCAAGCACGGCAAGACGCTGTGGGTTCCCAAGACGCAGTCGGATGGGCGTCACTACAACGGCGTGGATCGCAAGACCGGCTTTCACACAGACGCCATCTACGCCGTCCCCGTCAAGGTGGGCGAGCAGACCTTGGCCGTGCTGGAGTTGATTAATCCGTTGGCGGAGACATCGCTATCGGAGTTGGAAGAGGTGATGCCCGCGCTGGCCTCTTTGGCGGCGTCCGCCATCCAAAATGCGCGCCTGTTCGAGCAGGTCCAGCAGGCAGAGGAGCGCTATCAGCGACTCTTTGATCTCAACTTGGATCCGATCATCATCCTGGATCCAGAAGGGGATTTGTTAGAGATCAACCAGGCGGCGCGCGATTTGTTGCCGCTTTCCGAGGCGGACAAGGGGCGGTCGTGCCTGGCTGAGCTGAATATCACGCCGCCGCGCTTCTACGAGATGCGTGAGCGGGCTAGGGATGGCGATGTCGTCACCTGGGAGTTCTCCGCGCCGGCCAAGGAGGGTGGGGCCTCGCCCCGTGTTTTGGACGTTAATATGTCATATCTCTCTCATTATCCTCCTAATGGCGCTTATCAGTGGTTGGGTCACGATGTGACCGATCGCGTCGCGCTGGAACAGATGCGTCAGCAGTTGGCCGATATGATCGTGCACGATCTGCGAAATCCGCTGGGAAGCATCACGAACAGTCTGGAATTACTCCACGCCGCCTGGGTCGAGCAGGATGATACCGTGCCAATTGAGCAGGTCTTGGGCATCGCCCTCCGCAGCAGCCAGCGGATGGAGCGCTTGATCAGCGATATTTTGGATATGGCGCGGTTGCAATCGCAGGAGAAGACGATCTCCATCGCTGAAATCGAAATCCCGCCCTTAATCGATGAGGTCTTGGAGATGCTCATGCCCTCTGCCGAACGACGCAATCACACGATTGAGGAAAATATCCAATCGGATCTGCCGCCACTGTGGGGCGATCAGGACGTTCTCCGCCGTGTGTTGCTCAACATGATGACCAACGCGATCAAATACACACCCAACGGGGGAACCATTACGTTGACGGTACAGGCTAATGCGGAAGAGTTCTACTTCGCCGTCGAAGACAGCGGCCCTGGCATCCCGCCGGAGGAGCGCCAACATATCTTCGAGCCGTTTGTCCGGATGAGATCAGGTAATGTGAAGGGCGCGGGGTTGGGCTTGGCCTTCTGTAAATTGGCCGTTGAGGCTCATGAGGGCGAAATTGGCCTGGAGAGCACGCCGGGCGCGGGATCGACCTTCTATTTCACGATCCCGCGAAATTTAGATGAGGACGAACTGGTATTTCTAGAGGAGGTAGAGGAGGAAACGTGGAAGAAAGCGTGAGCCATCTTTTGTATTATGCCGATGCGTCGTTGCGCGAGTTCCGCGCGCGTGTGGTGGCCGAGCGGGTCACCGAGCGCGGGCCGGCCGTCCGCTTGAACCAGACCGCCTTCTATCCGACCTCCGGCGGCCAGCCGCACGACACGGGCACGTTGGAGAATGTGCCGGTCGTAGATGTCTGGGAGGAGGACGACGGCGCGATCTGGCATCTTCTGGAAAGCGAGTTGCCCTTATCTTCTGATCAAGAGGAGGTCACGGGGCGAATCAACTGGGCGCGCCGTTTTGATCATATGCAGCAGCACACGGGCCAGCACCTGCTTTCAGCGGCCTTCGTCGAGGTGTGGGACGCGCCGACGGTGGGCTTTCATCTGGGCAGCGAGGCGTGCACCATCGATTTGGAGATCCCCAATCTGACGTGGGAGGCCGCCTTCCGCGTCGAGGACGAGGTGAACCGCGTCGTCTGGGAGAATCGACCCGTGACGGTGCAATTCGTCTCTCAAGCCGAGATCGCGGAGATCCCGCTGCGCAAACCGCCCGCCGTCGAGGGGCAGATCCGCGTCGTCTGGGTCAAGGGCTACGACGCTTCGGCCTGTGGCGGCACGCACGTCGGCCACACGGGCGAGGTCGGCCTCATCAAGATCACGGGCCTGGAGCGCTACAAGGGGGGGATGCGCGTCGCGTTCCGCTGTGGCGCGCGCGCGTTGCTCGATTATCGGCGCGCGTTGCGATTGCTTCAGGAGGTCAGCACCGACCTCTCCATCGCCGAGGATGAGCTGCCGGAAGCCATCGAGCGCATCCAGGCGGAGGCGAAGGTCACCCACAGCGCGTTGCGCGATGTGCAAGTCACGCTGGCGGACTGCGAGGCGGATCGTCTGTGGCACGCCGCGCCGGAGCAAGCGGGGATGCGTCAGGTCGTCGCGCACTGGGAGGATCGCGCCTTCGATCAGGTGCGCGCCACCGCCTCGCGCTTGTGCGAGCATCCCGCCACGTTGGCGCTGCTGGCCGTCACGACGGAGAAGGGCGTGCGCCTGGTCTGCGCCCGCAGCGACGATCTCGGCGAGGTGGACGCCGTCGCGATTCTGCGCGAGGCCCTTGATGCGCTGGGCGGGCGCGGGGGCGGCGCGCCCGCGATGGCGCAGGGCGGCGCGCCCGTCTCGCCTGCCGATGCGATCTTAGGGGCGCTGCATCAAGCGCTGCCCACGTGATGCCCCATCCTCTCGCTCCGAGCGGATCGGCAGCTCCGCGACCCTTTCTCAGGCAGCGTGCATGGATTTCCTACATAATCACTCGGCCTTGTGCAGCATCTAACGTGCCGCGCTGAGGCCGCTATCATTTGGAGGTGACGTTATGGAAGAAATTGCTCCTGGCATCTTTGTCGAATCTGGTTACCCACCCTACAACCTAGGATTGATCGATCTGGACGACGGCGCGATTGTCGTGGACATTCCGCCGCGCCCCAGCCACGCGCAGGCGTGGTTGGAGCAGGTGCAGGCCTCGGCAGGCAACGTGCGTTACGTCGTGCTCACCGACGCGCAGATTGAGCGGATGGTGTCCGCCGCGCTGTGGAACATCCCCGTCATCGCCTCGGAGGCGGCGTTGCGCACCGTCACTAAGTTCGAGGATCGCGACTGGCGCGATTTGCTTCAGGCCACGGAGGAGCGCTACCCAGAGGATGCGGATTTGTTGGATGATGTGAAACCCAATCCCCCCAAATTCGCCTTCAACCGCCGCTTCAAATTCCATCGTCCCACGCCGCCCTTCGTCTTCGAGGCGGTGGCGGGCGCCGCGCCTGGCAGCATCACCCTCTTCACGCCGGAGCAAAAACTGTTCTTCGCCGGGGACACCGTCAGCATCTCCGAGCCGCCGCCGATGCATCTCACGCCGGACTTCGATGCATGGCTGGCGAGCCTGGAGACCCTGGCCGAGCGCACCGACGTGCGCCACATCGTCCCAGGGCGCGGTGAGGCGCCGGTGCTACGTGGGGAACTGGCGACCCAACTGGAGTTTATGCGCGTCGCGCAGGAGACCGCCCAGGCCCTGGCCGAAGGCTCCGGCAGCGAGGGGGTGAGCAAGGCCGCCCGTGAGCTGGGGCAAGCCTTCTTCAATCAGATGGGCAAACAGGCCGTCAAGCGCCTCCAGTCGGGGTTGGAGTACCTCATCCAGGATCTGCGCGGAGATCTTGCGCCGCCGGCCGATGAGGAGGAAGAGGCGTCGTAGAGACTGACTTCGGAAGTCTCAGCAATAGTCTTGATAGGTGGCTGCGGAGCTAATTTTCAGTCATCGTTGCTTTTGATCCCCTCGGCATAGACTTCCGAGGTCTTACTAAACCAGCCCCGTCGGCTCTCACACCGATGGGGCTGGTTCCATTTGGAGAATTTTCTCTCTGGCAAAAAAATTACGTAATGCGCAATACGAAATATATTCTTCTTGCTTTGCCTCGTGTAACCTCGCTCCGTTTACCCTCCCAAGTACGCCACCAGATGCTCGATCGCCGTGTGGACGGCGGCGTGATTATTCGCGGCGCGATCTCCCTCCCAGCGATGACGCCAGACGCGACACTCGCCGGGGACAGCCAGGCTCAGGTAGTAGAGGCCCACCGGCTTGTAGGCCGTCGCGCCCGTCGGGCCGGCGATGCCCGTGATGCTCAGGCCGACCTCGACGCCCACCCGGCGCCGGATGCCCGTCGCCATCTGCCACGCCACCTGCGGACTGACCGCGCCCCAGCGCGCCAACATCGGCGGCCGGACGCCCAACATCCCGACCTTGACGTCGTTGGCGTAGGCGATCACCCCGCCCCAGAAGTACGCCGAGCTGCCCGGCAGCGCGACGATGCTCGCGCCCAGTTCCCCGCCCGGCGCTGATTCCGCCACCGCCAAGCGCCATCCCCGCGCCTGGAGCAAGTGTGCCATCCGTTCAATGGATACGGTTGTTTTCTTGGACATATGATTCTCTTTGCACTCTCCGCATAATTTGGTAGAAAAAAGGCGCGATCCGATTGGACCGCGCCTTTCTCTACAACTCTCATCCATTCTCATCGTCTAAAATGACGAAGGGGGACACATCAGTACGTGATTTTGCGCGGCAACTCCTTAGCCTGCGCGACCCAATCCGCGACTTTAGCCTCGGTGGGCAGTTGGCGCACCAACTTCTTCTCCTCGTTGACCTCTACCATCTTCTGGTACAGGTTGCCGGGATTGCGCTGCGCCAGTTCGGGAACGGTGTCCACGCCGGCGACTTCCAACAGGTCCGCGTACTCTTCGCCCACGCCCTTGATGCGGAACAGATCGACGCGATTCACCCAGCCCAAGATCAGCTTTGGCGAGAGGCCGGTCGCTTCGGCGATGGCCTTGCGTCCCTGGGGATCAGCGCCCTTCTTCAGGAGCGCTTCCGTCGTCTTGATGCCTGCATCGGCCAACGTTTGGGCGGACTGTTCTCCAATACCTTCAACTTTGCGTAGGTTCGTCATGCTCGACTCCTTTCATACGCTTCGATAGTGATGGTGTAGTGTCTACGGTGGACCACAGCCACCGTGATTTCTAAATGGATTCAATATGTGGGGCTGATTTCCCTATATCCCCAACATCTTAAAGAGCCGTTGCCTGACGTCGTCCTGGTCGAGCACATCTTCCGCCATAAACCAATGATCGATGTTATCTTGATGGATGGTCAGCTCAAGCTCGGCTTGCTCCGTCATAGAGACCCTGGGGATGATGAGCACGGTAGTGGCGTTGGGATTTTCCTGTTTGGCGCGGCTCAGGCTCTTGATGACTGCCCCAATGCGCTCGAGGACACCGGCTGTATCGATGCCGCCTTTGATCTCGACGGCGATCAGGATGTGATGTGCCTCGTCGTAGAAGGCCAAATCCGGCTCACTATCGCACACGAGGAGGCGCCCATCTTTAAGATGCAATTCCTTCTCGTCATCACTTTGCGTGCGCAATAGGCCCCTGTTCTGGATTCGACGGCGGATCATGCCTTTGATGACATCCTCCATCCGGTCGCCTTTTGCGTTTTGCCAGGAGCCTTGCGCCGTTGATCCGGCGGTCATCCCACGCCACAGATCGAACTCTCTGGGATCAATCTCCTCGTCGGATTCGATGAGGCGACTGATCAACTCATTGAGACGTCGAGCGACATCGCGCGCCTTTTGTTCGTCCATCGGCCGCTTGTTGCGCCCGGTCTCGTATCTCGCGATGGTCAAGCCGATGTTGATCATCGATTTTAGGGAGACCAGCGCCAGCTTTTGATAGTAGCCGACGGCTCTGTCTACGTTGATCAATACCCAGGGATGCGCGAAGACGCGAACGGGTTTGATGCCTCGGTGGATGATCTTGTTCCAGGCGGTTGGGGAGATAGATAGGGCTTCTCTGTCCCACGCCAGTTCCTCGCCTTTCACGCTCTCGATGGCATAGGCAATTTCCAACAGGCCATACTCGTGGAGCTTTTGATGGAAGAACTCGCTCTTGGTCACTTGCTTGATGCGCTGGCTTTGATATTTATCTCGTCCGTTATGATCAGAGGTCATGAACTTCTCTTCTGTCCGCTTCTGTCGCGCCATCACTCCCGGCGATAGGGCTTGAGCAGCGCCGCCGGATAGGATGCGTTCCGGCCGGCGATGACCAGCGCGACAATCGTCACCAGATAAGGCAGCGCTAAGAAGGTTTCGTAGGGCACGGGGAGTTCCAATCCCATCGCCTGCAAGCGCAACTGGAGCGCGAACGTCCCGCCGAAGATCAACGCGCCGCCCATCACTTTGAGCGGGTCCCAGTTGCCGAAGATCACCAGCGCCAGCGCGACCCATCCGCGCCCGGCGATGATGCCGTGGGTGAAGGCGCCCAACTGGGCGATGGAGAGGAACGCGCCGCCCGCGCCCATCAGCGCGCCGCCGATCATCAAGGCCAGGTAGCGAATCGCGAAGACGTTGACGCCTGCTGCGTCGGCGGCCTCCGGGTTCTCGCCCACCGCGCGGATCTTGAGGCCGAAGCTGGTGCGGTAGAGCAGCCACCACGCCAGCGGCACGATCAAGAGGAACGCGATGTAGGTCAGCGCGTATTGCTGAAAGAGCACGCGCAAGATGGGCACGTTGGCCAGCGGCGCCCATTGTCCAAATGGATCGATGGACGGCGGCGTCGAGCGCCCACCGTAGCGCAGGCGGAATCCGAAGAGCGCCAATCCGCTCAGCAGCAGGGTGATGCCCAGGCCGGAGACGTGTTGGTTGACGCCCAAGGTGACGGAGAGCAGCGCCATCAACATGCCGGCTAACACGCCGCTGATGATGGCTGCCAACAAGCCTAACCAGAGCGAGCCGGTGACATCCCCGATGAGAAAGCCGATGAAGGCGCCGAAGAACATCGTGCCTTCGATGCCCAAATTCAGGATGCCCGCGCGCTCCGCGTAGGCCTCTCCAATCGCCGCTAACAACAACGGCGTGGCGACTCGTAAGGTCGCCGCGATGAGGTTGACTAAAAAGGTATCCATCATGCCCTCCGAATGCGATAATGTCGCAGCAAGAACATGCCCAGGGTGACCAGCAGCATCGTCGCTTGGGTGATTTCGCCCAAGTAGACCGGGACGCCCAGCGCGCGGCTCACCGTCTGCGCGCCCGTATCGACCAGGCCGAAGAAGAGAGCCGCCGCGCCCACGCCCAGCGCGTTTAGCGCGCCTAACGTGGCGATGATGATGCCCGTGTAGCCGTAGCCGGGGGAAATTTCGCCGGTCAGGTGGAATTGAATGCCTGCCACCTCGCAGACGCCCACGATGCCTGCGATGCCGCCGCTGATGAGCGCGGCGGTGAGCACCGTGCGGTCCACCTCGACGCCGGCGAAGCGCGCGGCCGCCTTGCCCAGCCCGACGGCCCGCATCTTCAGGCCGAAGCCCGTGCGCGTGAGCACGAACCACAGCAC
>JAAAOZ010000289.1 GCA_009908585.1 Chloroflexota bacterium | reverse complement strand
GGAGACTCCGACAGAAGTCGCCCCCTCCCCCACGCCCATCCCCAGCGAAGAAGAAACTGCCGCTACCTCAGCGCCTCAAACCCACATCGTCCAAGCCGGCGAGAACCTCTTCCGCATTGCCCTGCGCTACGGCACGACGGTTGAGCGGCTCGCTCAAGTGAACGGCATTACCAATCCGGCGCGGATTTACGTTGGGCAAAAGCTCACCATTCCAGGCACGGGAGATAGCGAACCCCCGCCCCCAAGCGGCGATGGCGTGACAACGCACGTCGTCCAGCCCGGTGAGAACCTCTTCCGCATTGCCTTGCGCTATAATTACGATTATTTCTACCTGGCGCGGTACAATGGCATCAGCAATCCGGCCACGATTTACCCCGGACAAAAGATCACCATTCCCCAAAACTGATCACACTTGGTTCTGGAGATCACCAGTCCGAACAACGCACACGTACGGCGGGTGCAAGCGCTTCAGCGTAGCGCCCGCCGTCGTTCACGTGAAAAGCTGATGGTGGCCGAGGGTACGCGCCTGGTAGAAGAGGCGCTGACCTCCAAGCTCCCCATCGAAGAGGCTTTTTACACCGCCGACTTCGCTGCCGAACCAGAGGGCCAAGCGATCCTCACAGCCTTCAAGAAGCGCCAGCTCCGGCACTGCCAGGTGCCGGAGGATCTAATGATGGCGATGTCGGACACAGAAACCCCGCAAGGGATTCTGGTCGTGCTCCCCACCCCGGAGATCCCGCCGGCTGCGCCGGGCTTTATCCTCGTGCCGGATAACATTCGCGACCCCGGTAATTTGGGTACGATGCTCCGCACCGCGTGGGCGACCAACGTCTCACAGGTGCTGTTGCCGCCCGGCAACGTTGATGTCACCAATCCCAAGGTCGTGCGGGCCGGGATGGGAGCGCATTTCTTCGTGTCCATTCGCTCAGTCACGTGGGAAGCGCTCCGTGAGATGATAACCCCCGCCAAGGTCTGGCTGGCCGAGATGCGCGAGGGCACCTCCTACAGTGAAGCCGACTGGCACGAAAACATCGCGCTCATCATCGGCGGGGAGGCGGCCGGCGCCGGCCCTGAAGCGCGCGCCTTAGCTCAGCATCACGTCACTATTCCGATGGCGCCTGGCGTGGATTCTCTTAACGCGGCCATCGCGGCCGCCATCCTGATGTTCGAGGTCGCACGGCAGCAATCGCGGTTGAGTCCTCCTGCGTAATTCAACGTTACGCGATGTGATCTACCACCTCGATGGCGTTGAGGGCCATCTGGTACAGGAAAATGCGATGGAGCAGATCTCCATCGTGCGGCATCGCCCCAATCTCCGCCGCCGTCTCCACCAATGTATCATAGGTCTGCACACAATTGGCCGGCACGATAACACGCACGCCGTCCTCACCGTGCGCATTCGCGCGCATCCGCAGATCCATTGCCAACTCGAAGACACAGATGTCCGTGCACACCCCCACCACGATGAAGGTCGTGATCTCAGGATGCTCCGCCAGCCAATCCAGCAATCCGGTCTCCAGGGTGCTGCTGATCGAGTTCTTCTCGAAGACGATAAAATCCCCTGAGAACGGCAATGCCAGCAACTCCGGGATCGTCTCGCTCTCCTCGCTGCCGGCGACACAGTGCGGGGGAAACGCCTCGAACTCCAGCGCTTGCTCCTCGTGCGTATCCTGCATCAGGAGGAAATGCCGCACACCGGTCTCGTGCAGCGCCTTGAAGAGCGCCACCACCTGCGGCACGATTTCCTGCGCGCGCGGACCGGATAACGGCCCCACGTCACAAAAGCCGCGAATGAGATCCTCGGAAATCACCGCCGTTGTCTCAGGCGTAATATCCGCCAAAGACAGCGACGGTAGCGACGCCTCCCACTCGATCATCCACGTCAAAAACGGTACGCTCTGCGCTATATCATCCTTCATGCTTCCTCCCCTCCGGTCAACTTTCCTGCTCAATCCGCCGATCTGCTGTCTGCAAAATCTTCGCGTGATCAAAGGCCAACGGCGGCAGATCGTCCTCGCTCCAGGGCCACCAGGCCGCCTTCGCCGCGTCATCGCCAGCCGTGACCTCCAACGTTGCATCCCCAGGCAAACGACCGAGGAACACCACGGAGACCGTCCAACCGCGAGGGTCGCGCCCCGGCTCCCCAAAGGCGGCTAACTGTCGCAGCTTGATCTCGGCGACGCCCGTCTCCTCGCGCAGCTCTCGCAGCGCCGCGTGCTCCAACGGCTCCTCCGGCTCAACGAAGCCGCCCGGCAGCGCCCATCGCCCCGCAAAGGGCGGGTGCTTGCGTTCGATCAGCAACACCTCGCGACCAGACGCCCTCTGTCGCCAGAGAACGACATCTACGGTCAGCATTGGGCGCGGATAGTCATAGCCATAGGTCATCACGCATGCTCCCTTCTTGATTCTATCTTATGGATGCTTGTCGATGTATTGAAATAACCCTACCAACTCCCCCGCACAATGATCTCAATCTGCACCATGACGCCAATCCCCGACTTCGACTCAAGCTGCAATCGCACGCCCTGCTGGGGATCGTAGTAGGATGCCGCAGCTTCACCCTCAAAACGCAGCGGCCCGCCCCCTACTGGTGGGGAATAATAAGGTGACCAGGTTTCGTGCTCCCAATCCCAGATCGCGACATTTTCCACCTCTACCGTCGAGGGGGTGGGGGTAACGCCTTCCGGAGTAAACCCCTCGATCGGGGGCATTTCCCACGGAGACGATGAAAGAGTCACGGTCAGGACGTCCACGTGGTTGACCTGTAAGTAGGGCGGTGCGACGAGGCTCATCTCAGCACTCTGCCCTTCCAACGATAGGACGTTCTCCTCTTGCAACCATCCCCCCTCAACCGAAGAACGATCCGGGATCAACGGAATACGCAAACTGCCCAAGTTTTGCTGAGGACACGGCACCCTGATGACCCAGCAACTTTCCGAGACGTGCGTACCTTTGACATCCTGCGCCGGGAAGGGCACACTCTCCATTTCGGCCGCGAGATAACACGAAAGCGAAGTTTGAATCTCTTGAGCACCAAATTTACTCCCCATGAACGCGGGTGAGGGAAAGTAATACCCGCCGCGATAAGCATCCTCGCAGAATATCATATTTTCTGTGCGGCCCTGGGCGGTGGTGTCCGAGACAGGAGACGACACGCGCGTGGGCGTCTCAGGCTCAACGGTGAAAGTCAGGGGAAGATGGTACATGACCTCGTCCTTATAGAAAAGCAACTTCGCATCCTTCAGCGCGACCCCACTGCGCAACTCTCCGGTGACCCACGGCGCTCCGTCACGCGCATCGATGCGCAAATCCGCCTGGATCTGCGGCGAGACGATCTCGCCCTCTGTGCCCCACGTTACGACGCCCAGCGACCGAGGCACGGTGATGTCACTCTCGACCTGCCCCACCGCGCTAACTTCGACGGGGAAATCCTCGCCCGAATTGGACCAACTATTGAAGCGATAGCCGCCAAACAAGGGACGGGGCTTCCCGGTGGTGCGCCACGATAACTCTTGGATGCGCGGCGCGTAGACCGCCGAGCCTTGGAAGACGCGCGCGGGCATATCGAACGCGCTGACGTAGACCGTCGCTCGCTCATGAAGCAAGGGGAACGTGCGCGAGAACGCACCGCTCAGCGCCAAGGAGAGCAGCAACAACGAGACTACAATCCAGAGAGGTAACAACGCCCACGCCAAGATCGGGCGCCGCAAGCGTCGCACAATCCACAGCGTCCCCGGCCCCATCAAAAGCAGATAAACGGGAAAGACCAACAGCCAACGCCACATCTTGGGTGCAAGGGAAATTGGAATTTGCAAGAGTTGCCGAGCTGGCGGCTGAAGCGCCTCGGACATTCCAGTCGATGCAAATGGAAGCGTGACGGCCGGCACTTGATCCCCTTGCCACAACATCCTCACCCACGCTTGCCCTGCCGCCTCCGTCAGATCCCAGCCGACGAAGTCAACGATGCCCGATCCCATTCGCTCGCGGGCAGCGATGATATCATCGGCCGCAGAGAGCAGCGAGGAGGCCGTATCGCGCAGCGCCAGCGAGGCAACCGCGATATCGCCCCCAACGTCCTCAGCGAGCGCGTTAGCCTCCGCCAAAATCGACGCATCGATAAGCTTCGTCTCCTGAGCCGTCGCGATGTGCAACTTGGCCGGGAAGCCATCCAATGCCTGGGGAAGCGTCGGGCCGCCGCCAACAATGACGTGCCCGCCCATCCCGACCCAACTGACCAACGCCTCACGCTGTTGAACCGTCAGCGCAGAGGTTGCCATTCCGTTGAGCAACAAGAGATCGATGGTATCCCAGGCTTGTGGCGTCTCAGGCAATTGCGCCAAATCCTGAATCCATATCCGGATCTCACATTCCTCCAGCTCGTAATCGGTCAAATCGCGATCATCAGCAACCACGCAGACCCGTTCCTCCCGGCCGGCATAGGTGAAGGATAATTTGGATCTCTTCGACCACTCCGCGCCCTGCAAGACGATTTCTTGTTCCCTCAAGCCACCACTGACGTAGAGCGGAATATTATATTGCTTATAAGAACGGGCTGGCAATTGCACCGCACGCCGATAGGTCACCTCGCGCCTGCCATCCCTGAGCAACAACTCGCCTTCCCAATCGCTCACCTCATTGTGCAGCGTCACCTGCACCACCGTCCAACCGGGCGAGCGCAGATATCCCTCCCAAGCCGTCGTCGCCGTCATCTCCGGGAAATTATCCGGCGTCTGCGCCCGCACCTCGCGGGCGCGCCCAGACGAAAGCAAGAGCAGTCCGAAGAATAACCAGAACCACGTCCGTGATATACGACTACTTGCTATTTTTTCGCTTTTTTCATTTTTCTTCATAACCATACGTCACCCCCGCGACAGATCAAGCCCTTCAGATACGCGCCCTCTGGGAAGGTCAGGGCTGTAGGATGATCACTTCCCTGCGCTAGATAACCAACGATCTGGGCCGCGCGCCCAGCATCCAAGGCCGCGCCGAAAACAATCTTCTGGAAGAGATCGGCTGAAATCACGCCGGAGCAGGAAAAGGTGAAGAGTAATCCGCCAGGACGCAGGAGATGCAACGCCTGGAGGTTGATGTCCTTGTAGCCCCGGCTGGCCGCGTCGACGTCCCGTTTGGAGGCCGCGAACTTAGGCGGATCCAGCACGATCATATCGAAGCGTCGCCCCGCCTCTCGCAACGCCCGCAGCGCCTCGAACGCATCGTCGGTGATGTCCTCAACCGGGTTCTCCGATGTCATCAAACCACTGAGAGCCATGTTCTCGCGGCTCAACGCCAGCGCATCCGCCGACGTTTCGATGTTGACCACGGAGGCCGCGCCGCCCGCCATCCCGTAGATGCCGAAGCCGCCGGTGTAGGCGAAGACGTTCAGCAACGCGGGCGCGGACTTAGCGCGTCGCCACGCCACAATGGCCTCCCGTAATCGCTGCCGATTGGGACGCTGATCCAAATAGAAGCCGGTCTTGTGCCCTGAGCGCACATCAACCAAAAAGCGCAGGCCGTGTTCCAGAATCTCCACGTACTCAGGCAGCGGATCACCTTGCAGGAGGCCGGCTCGCGAGGGAAGCCCTTCTTTTTGACGGACCTCCACGTCGCTGCGCTCGTAGAGCGTTGCCGGCGCCAGGTCGTGATCAGATGCGACGCGCCAGATCGCCTCCGCGAGCATCTTACGGCGCGCCTCGATGCCAGCGGACAAGCACTGGATCACGAGCACGTCAGCATATCGATCCACGATCAGGCCAGGCAGGCCGTCCGACTCGGCGTTGACTAATCGACAGGCCGTGGTCTGTGGATCGGCCAACAGCGACGCGCGAATCGACAACGCTCGCCGTAATCGGGCCTCCCAAAAATCCGGGGATTCGACAGGAGCGTCATCCTGCCAGGAAACAAGTCGCACTCGAATTTGCGACTCAGGGCTGTAATGGCCCCAAGCCAGAAAATCGCCGCCCGCTTGGAGCACGGCGACCAATCCACCGACGGGGGGATCGCCGATCACGCCATCCACGGCGCCGGAAAAAATCCACGGGTGACGGCGTTGGACCGCCGCCTCACGTCCGGGTTTAAGTATCACACGTGCATATTCAAGCACGCTACCTCCTTCAAAACAGTCGGATAGTGGTTAGTCACATAGTCACTTAGTCAAAAATTGAGAAAGCCAAGCTTCATCTTATCGCAATCGAGACAAAAAAGCAACCCCAGACCAATAGGCCTGGGGTTGCGCTGAAATTTAGGCTATGGAGCGTGGGGCTTTTGGATTTCGCCGGGCAACTCCTCGGATAGCCCTAGAGGGGAGAGACCCTAGCCCGTTTCGCCCATTTTGCCTTCGATGGTGTGCGAAGGCTCATTGACATTGACGTGAATGGTCTTGGGACGAACTTCCGGCGTCTTGGGCAAGACGAGGGTCAGGACGCCATTGTCGATCTTGGCCTCGATCCGCTCCGCCTCCACCGGGACGTTCAGCACCAACGTGCGACTAAATCTCCCATGCGCACGCTCCACCACGACGTACTCCACGTTCTCCAACGGGGCGGGGATCCGCCCGCTGATGGTCAATCGATCCTCGCGAAGGGTGATGTCCACATCGTCCGGGGAGAGGCCGGGCAATGACGCCTGGACGACGATCTCGTCGGTTGCGGTGTAGATATCGACGGGTAAGCGCAAGACCTGCTCGCCACCGCGTCCTATCGGCCCGATCGAGCGCTGAATCCAATCGGGCACCCAGCGGTCGGGATCAAGCACGCGGCGAACCGTATCGTCAAATTCAGAGATCGGAAACATCGCAGCCTCCTGTTTATCCTACTTGGCGGAGACGGGAATGGATTTGGCCTTCAGTTCCGCCCGCTTGGGCAGGGTGAGGATCAACACGCCGGCGCTGAAATTGGCGTCGGCGGCATCCACATTCACGCCTTCGGGCAACTGCACGCTGCGCGAGAACGAACCATAGTGGCGCTCGCGAAGGAGGTAGCTCTTCTCCTCGATCTCCTCCTCTTCCTTGACCTCCCCCTTAATCGTCAGGGTGTCGCCGGTCACGGACAGCTCCACATCCTCCGATTGTACGCCGGGCAAAGAGGCCTTCAACACGAAGGCTTCTGGCGTCTCGTACATATCCATCGTCGGCCTGGGCAACAGCATCCGATCCACCTGATGCAAGGAACGGGACAAGGTCCCAACCAACGCTCGATCCATCACATCTCGCATAGAAAGCAGTTCGTCTAAATCTTTCGGCATAGCCATAGTGGGCCTCCTTTGTTTTATTATGCTGTTTTGTAACTCATCAACGGCTCTTCACGTAATTTATCCTCTTTTATCTTAGCATGCAAGTATTAGAAATAGATATGATGAAGGTTTCGCCGGATACTCCTCACAGTGGCTCCAGTAAAGATTTGCGTGTTTGGGGAGGTTCCAGACCTTTTCCGCGTTACTGATCTGAACATCCGAACCTATAAAACAATAGCGCTTGGCAACGGAAGCAAAAAGCCCTCCATCAGAGAGCGGAGGGCTTTAGATTAAAAGATCGGGGGCGGTGGGGATCACAAACCTTTTTTTCACGTCGTCACTGGGCTGGGAATGGGAGGCGCAATAGCACTTGGCAGATGCACCCGGCGAATTCCTGAAGAGCCAGAGTTATATACTCAAGAGTTGCCGGACGATCACAAAGACTTGATCGACTGAGGCCGGATCTTGTGCCACGCAAGGCACCACCGGCACATCCTTAGGCAGCGCCAACAGATTCGCGATCTTCTTGGGCGCCATCGCCCCTCTCAGATCCTGTTTGTTCGCTACGACCAGGTAGGGGACCTTCGATTGCTTGAGAAACAATCGCATGATCTGCTTGGCGTCCATCAAAGAACCTTTATCGGCACTATCAACGAGCAATATAAAAGCATTCATCTCCCGAGCTAGAATTTTCCACATAAACTCGAACCGTTCTTGCCCTGGTGTGCCGTGGAGATGAAACACCACTTGATCCATACGCTTCTGCCCATAGTCCATTGCCACCGTGGTCTCTTGCTTAACCCCCGAAAGCGACGGATCTGTGATTTTCCGTTCTGTCGTCACAATGTCGATGTCACTAGCGGTCTTGATAAAGACGGTCTTCCCCGCATTAAAAGGGCCGGTGATGACTACTTTGTATGATTGCATGTCTATGCCTCCTCCTGTTCCTCTCTTTCCTCTGGCTGATGCTGAAAATCGATAAACCGGTAACCCATCCCTCGTTCCGTGATGATGTAACGAGGTTCCGATAAATCCGGTTCAATCTTCTTCCTTAGATAATTGATGTACAGACGCAGGTAGGATATTTCGTCACGATACTCATATCCCCAAACTTTCGTCAACAATGTACTGTGCGGGACGGTCCAACCGGCATTTTCGATCAGGTGATGTAATAATCGAAATTCCGTGGGGCGCAATTTGATGCGCTCCTCCTCTACGATAACTTCAGCCGTATTAAAATCCACGCTCAAGTAATCATCAATCTCCAGGATCGAGGAATCCGCCGGCTTAGGCGTCTGGACGCGCCGCAGAACGGCCCGCACGCGACTGACCAACTCCCGAGGACTGAAGGGTTTGGTGACATAATCATCCGCGCCAAGATCTAAGCCCCGAACCTTATCCTCCTCAGAACTGCGGACCGTGAGCATAATCACCGGCACGTTGGTGATCTCGCGGATCTTGCGCAACGTCTCGAAGCCGTCCATCTCCGGCATTTGGACATCTAATAGCACGATATCCGGCAAATGCTCCCGCACTTGTCCAACCGCTTCCAGGCCATCATGAGCCTTAATAACCCGAAAACCTTCCATCTCCAGATTGATTTGGACAAAACGGATGATGCGTTGCTCATCATCCACCACCAAAACCAGGGGGTGATGTTCCGTGATCTCCTCGTTGACGTCGCTGATGCCCTGGACATCGCCGCTACTCACGGATGAAGGTGACAATCTCTTCTTCCTCCTCACTCGGAAGAATTTCCAGGCTGTGAATCCGATTCCAAGGGTAAATCACCCGATTGGTTTCCCCCAACAGATAAGATACATCTCGCCCATCTCTAAGACGCGGGCTACTAAGCAAGACAAATTGCGCTGAGGGGTCTGGCATCTCATCGATTTCACCGACGACCGCATCCTCGTTTAAGATATGCAACAAGACCGTATAAGCCATTTGAACTCCTCTCTCAAAAAACCTATTTCTCGTGTTCGCTCGTATCAACCTTTATGACAAAGCTTCTTCTTCAGAAGCTTCATCAGCTTCATCAGCTTCATCGGGTGCGGATGGTGCAACCGCAGAGCCTTGTCGTTCGCTCTCGCTATGGATGCGAACGGAGATATGCATTGTACCGAACATCAGTTCATCTCCATCCTGAAACGCATAGGGGAGATAGGGTGTCAGACGCTCACCGTTCAAAAAAGTTCCATTCGTGCTATCCAAGTCCTCGACAAAGCACGTCCCATCGCGGGTGTAGATGCGGGCATGACGCCGTGAGACCCCCTGCTCCAATCCACCGTCCGTCGTGAGATCCAACTCTGGAAAGATACCGTGAGCTGCATCCAGGCGCCCCACCAAAATCTCCCGCTCCGCCGATAATAAGACTTTGCGGCCAGAATTTGTCACATCCACTTCCAGGCTGATCGCCCTGGCTTGTGCGTCCCCCTCTTTTTTACGTGGTGGACGCGCCGATTGCTCATCCTCCTGATCCGGGATCGGCTCGGTGCGCAACGGCCCACCTGATGGCAAATATGTACCGCATTGGACACAAAATAGTGTCCCCGGCAGATTTTCCGCACCACATGATGGACAGATAACTTGGCTGCTCTTTGAAGTCATCCTCTCTCTCCTCTTTTCATTTTGGCCGCACTATGGAATGGCAGTTCAAGACCTAACACGCTCCTAGATAGGCCGAAACGGCCTACGTCGAAGGGATCGATAAACTTCGCGTTCCATACCGAAGTTTTTTCCGCCCACGCCCGGTCGGCGTTCGTCCCTTCGCCATTCGACCTACTTCTAACATAGCGGATTTCGCAAGATCCCTATACCCCATATCGAACAAGTGCGTAGCAGCGGCCTGTAAATAACTCGTTGCCTGCTTGGCATCACCAGATTCAAGCGCAATCCAAGCTTTTTCCTGAAGGCGAAACACGCTAATACGCTCAAGAAAATTGAACAAACGGGCGGGGGGCTCCCTCTCTTCCGGGCTTAAAGAGATTGGTATCTGAATCTCTTGCTGCAAATGCACATCCTCCGCCTCTAGTTGAAGGTGCAGCATCTTCAATTTCTTTTCTTTCTCTTGCGGATCCACAACCAACTCTAGTATCAACACGATTGGCTCCTCGGCGGTCAAACCTCCCAAGGCGATCTCTTGAGTTTTATCGCCCTCATCACAAGGAAATAATTCCATATAAGGCGCCGCTTTAAAAGCCGCCGATAGATGAACCTCCGCCAATGGCTCAATCCGCAAGCTCATCGACTTCACCACCGCCTTACTCAACCCCTGAATTTCCTCTCGCAACACCTCTCGCATCTGAGAGGGAGAGCTGATGTATTGAGCAACGCCGCCGCCCTTTCGGGCTAGCGTATCAAGGAAGACATCATTCCAATCCTCTCCAATCCCAAACGCGGAGACGCCAATGCCATACTTGCGCGCTTGCTGCGTCGCGTGCAAGGCCAGTTCCTCATCACCATACGTCCGCCCATCGGTCAACAGCAACACGTGATTGACGTAATCTGGAGAGGCGTGACGTTCCACTTGGGTCAATCCCGATAGCAACCCCTGATAAATCTCCGTTCCGCCACGCGGCAAGAGAGAAGCGATGGCCGAACTGAAACTGCGTCGCTCTCTGACCGGCGTCGGCGGGATGACGACCTCAGCCCGATCGCTGAAAGAGACAATCGAGAGCCAATCATCTGGCTGTAGCGTCTCCAACAGGTCCATCGCCGCCATTTTGACGTTGCGAATGCGGGCGCCCCGCATCGACGTGCTGCGATCAATGACCAAAGCGAGATTGAGGCGCCGGCGCGAGATATTGAGGGCCTCTTTCGAGCGAAGGTCAAGCATCGCATAGAGCATCTGAGCAGAGTCTAATAGCGGCAACTCTGCTCGATTGAGCTGTACCTCCATCTGAATGGGTGCTGTGTGTTCAGCCTCAGCCATCCTACGCTCCCAAAATCTCCACTAAAATCACTGAGATATTATCCGTGCCGCCGGCTTCATTCGCGCTCTCCACCAAAGCCTGACAAGCCGCTTGCGGCGTGGGCGCGTTCTTGATCAGCGCCCAAAGATTCGGCTCCTCTAAAAGTCCCCACAGACCATCGCTACACAACAACAAGCGCGACCTTTCCTGCAAAGGGTATGATTGAACATCCACATCCAAGGTGCCGCCCTGCCCAATGGCGCGATAAAGGACGTTGCGCTGTGGATGAACCGCCGCTTCCTCCTCCGTCAATTGGCCCATTTCAAGCAGCCGATTCACGAGTGAATGATCGTGCGTCAAAAGCTGGGGAGCTTCATCATCCCGCTGCAAATAAGCTCGGCTGTCGCCTACGTGGCCGATGAACAAGCGATCACCCACCACGACGCCGCACGTCAACGTGCTGCCGCTGCCCGGCAGCGATTGCGTCACGACGCGGTTAGCTTTGACAATCGCCCCGCGCAGAATTTCGGTGAGGGAGAGCTGATCTCCCTCGCGCTCCGCGCCGGAGAGTAGCGGCAAATAGACCTCAGACATCAAATAAGTGGCGGACTCTCGCACGGCGAGGGCGCTGGCCAACTCGCCGCCTTGATGTCCCCCCATGCCATCGGCCAAGATGAATGCGCCAAAGGGCGGCATAGCATTATCGGCCTCCTGCTCTCCCGTAAAGATGAAGATGGCATCCTCGTTGTGACCTCGCACCCGTCCCACATCCGTCATCCATCCCGCACAAAATTTACCGGGACAAAGCGATTTTACCGAGATTTCTTCAACCTCCTCGGCCCTTGCCTCCTCAGAAGGCGTTCCTTTCCCTTGTTCTGCTTCCCTATGTTCTGCTTCCCCATCACGACCGGAAGTCGGCTTGGAAACTGTTGCGATCAAATTCCCAAAATCATCCTCTAAGCCCTCTTCTAAATCTGCGTCAATCTGAGCTTCTGCTTGGCCATCTTCTCCCCAAAACTTCCCGCGCAATTGGCGGAATAACGACTTTAACTCATCCATACAACCCCCATCCTTGAAAAGATTTCGCTCCGTTCTTCAATCCATTCATCAAAAGGAGCTAATTTATAACCAGGAAAAATCATCATCCTATGCTTTCTAAGGGAGTTCCAGCCATTTCACTACGAAACTTCAAGCAAGACTGGAACAGCCTAAGCTGGGAGTGCGTAGACGTAATGATCCGAGGAGCCAAAGTAGACCACATCATCCACGATTTCCGGCGCGCCGGTAATTGGGCCATCGGTCTGATACTGCCAATGCAAATCCCCAGATTTCGCTTCTAAACAATAAAGCGCCCCATCTACACCACCAATATATACATTCCCTTCATAAACAGATGGAGAACCAGTCACCTGATCCTCTGTCTCATGGCGCCAAACGACCCGCCCACTCTGCGCATCCAGGGCACAGATGTAATTATCTGCCGTGCCAAAAAAGACCAGGTCATCGTAGACCGCCGCGGTGGATGCAATGACGCCGCCGGCTCGATACCGCCAAGCAGCCCATCCGGAGCGGATGTCCAGCGCGTAGAAGTTACGATCCATTGCGCCAATAAAGACATATCCTTCATGGACCACAGGCGAGGCCAAAATGCCCCGCCGCGCCCGAAAGCGCCATCGCAGTTCACTGTTCAAGTTCAGCGAATAGACGATGCCTCTCTGGCAAGAAAAGAAGATCGCATCCTCGGTGATCAAAGGACGGGCGCGCACTTCTCCGTCGGTGGGATAAGTCCATGCCTCGCGCCCGCTGCCCTGATGAATGGCATAAATCCGATGATCATCCGAGCCGATAAAGATGTGCCTAAAGCGACCATAAGGCGACGAGTAGATCCGCCCCTTCGTGGGAGCCGTCCACAATAACTCGCCCACATCGACATCCACAGCATACACCAACTTATCAATGGAACCGAAGACGACCATGCCATCCGAAACCCATGGTTTCGACGCCACGCCATCCTCGGTGGGGTACTTCCAGATGAATTCACCATCTTCGGCGTCTAACGCATAGACATTGCTGTCATAAGACGGGACGAATAGACGACCATCGCTGTACGTCACAGAACCGCGAATCTCATCCTCGCAGGCGAACCGCCACACCGGCTTGACGATACCGGAGCCTTTGAAGGTTCCTGTATCTCGCGCCCGTCCACTATTCAACCCCCGCGCGCTTGGCAAACTCATCAACACGCGCTTGAACTCCTCGGCGGACCCCCATCGCTCGTTAATGTCATACGAGAGAGCCTTATTAATCACCTCAACCAAATCCCGCGAGACGGTGGGGTTGGAATCGTGGATTGGGCGCTCGTGGAATGAAAAGGGCGGTTCCAGGCGCGGATCCTGCTTACTCAACAGATGATGAATGGTCGCGCCGAGGGCGTAAATATCACCTCGTGGCTCCGCGATGCCTCGATATTGCTCCGGCGGGGAATAGCCCTCCGTCCCGATCATAGTGCCCTTTTCCCCGCTTTGGAACAACTTCGCGATGCCGAAGTCCACCAGGCGGATGCGATCATGCACATCCAACATAATATTGGAGGGCTTCAGATCGCGGAAGATGATGGGTCGCGGCTTGTGATTGTGCAAATAGGAGAGCACGTCACAGAGTTGAACCGCCCAATCGATCACTAAGTCTTCGGCGAAGAATCCCTCGACCTCCGCCAATTTGGCCTCTAAGTCCTTGCCATCGACAAACTCCAGCACCAAGTAGCTCCGCGATCCTTCTGTGAAATAATCATAGACCTGCGGAATCGCTGGATGGCTTAGCGTGGCGAGGATACTGGCCTCGCGCTCAAAGTTGCGCACGATCATCTGGCGGACTTGAGGATCGGTAGCGGTGTTAATCATCTCCTTGATTGCACACACGCGCATCACGCCGGGGAAGCGCAGATCCTGCGCCTTATAGACGGCGCCCATGCCTCCGATGCCAATGATGCCCAAAATTTTATAGCGCTCCTGGAGTTGTATGCCTTCGGAGAGCAATCCCTCGCTCGGCGGCTTGGATTTCTTCTTTTTAGGCGCAACCTGACGGGTTTCCATGGATCGAGAATGAGGTGAGGAAGCTTGAGACGCGCTCGCGGATGAATGAGTTTGCTTCGAATCAGACACCTGTGCCTCCAACAATAAATGACTTTGAATCAACACCAAAGATTTTGATTTAATCCCCAATCTCTTGAGATGATAACGTTGCTCAACATTCTAACCTATCTGATAAACTGATTATACGAGGAATCAGCCGAAAAAGCAACTTGTCAAATCAACGAATTAGCGGATCGGCGAATCGGCGGATCAACGATGTAGCGGATAGCGATAGAGTCGTTTCATCACCCGTGAAATTTTGCCACGCGATCTGCGACATCTTCGGCAAAGCGCATCAGATGCGCCTGAAGGTAGGCCTGAATCCCCAGGTCGGGATCGGTCACTAGGGGCGTCAGATTCATCGCGTAGACGATGTGTGTAGCAGCGTCGACTTCATGGGAGGCATAATAGGTCGCGTGGGCGCGGCGGCGCCCCACCGCCGCCAGGTCATAGCGTTTTCCCCCGCTGATCTGCGAATCGAAGACGCCCAGGAGCGCAGCCTGAAGGTGCTCGTGGGACGAGCAATCCAGCGCAATCTTGTCCTCATCCAAGAGCCAATCTAAATCGCGCCACACCTCGCAGCCGTAGACGCGCGCCGGACGCGCGGCCGCCGGCAGCCGTCGGAGCGCCGCGATCACGCGCAGCGCCGTGCTGACGTGGGTGTCGTGCTTGTCGGCCAAGTTGTGCGTGTAGACAATCTCTGGATGCGTCGCGGCGAAGAGCGCCGCCAGATCCTCCACCGGCCCCGGGAGGTCGGAATTCTTCACCACAGCGCTGGGGTAATCCAACAGTACCTGCGCGCCGTACGCCCCCACCACGGCGGCCTTC
>JAAAOZ010000426.1 GCA_009908585.1 Chloroflexota bacterium | reverse complement strand
GACGTGCCCCTGCGCGCCTGGGAGTTCTACATCGGCGGCTACCAACCCGCGCAGAAGTGGCTCAAATATCGGCGCGGGCGCACGCTCACCTTCGAGGACATCCGCCACTTCCAGAAGATCATCGTCGCCCTCCTGGAGACAGATCACCTCATGCAGGAGATCGATGCCGTCAATGTGGTGTAGCGACGCAACATTTTGCGTCTCTACACTTGGCGCAGGCTCTCATATCTCAATTGTTCATAACCGACCAAAATAAATTAGTAGGCAAGGAGTAATAGGATGGAGAAACCCAATTTCGACACAGAAGCGGCACATAAGTATTTTTCCGTCGCATGCTTCAACACAGCGTGGGAGTTGTTAGAAAAGTCTGACCGTTCCACCGAAGAGGACGAGCAGATGGTGCGTTTGAGCCTGGCATCGCACTGGCATTGGACACAACGGGAAGATTGTGCACCACAGAATATCTCAGTTTCATATTGGCAAACTTCGAGGATCTATGCAGTACTTGAGCAGGGAGAGAATGCAAGGAGATACGCACAGAAGTGTCTAGAAGTTAGCCAGGCGGATGATGTGCCCCCCTTCTATCTGGGATATGCGTATGAAGCGCTGGCCCGGGCTGCACAAGTAGTCGGTAACCAGAGGGAGATGGAAAAGTATTTAGAGAAGGCACAACAAGTAGCGGAGTTAATCGCCGACCCAGAGGCGAAGCAGTGGTTGCTGGATGATTTGGGAAGCATCAAGTAATTGGCGCCCGCCGCCCAACGTCTGCGGGGCACGTCGAGACCGCCCAACGCCGCCGGGTCACGTCGAGGCTATGGGGGGGGCAGACCCGAAGGGTTTTGGAAATCCTTTGGATCTAAGAAAGGTTAGTGGGTCTTTTGGATTTTGCCGGGCAACCCCCTCAGCATCCCTAAAAGTAGCCAAGAATTGCGTGTTTGTGGGGATTACAGACCTTTTTCGCGTCGTTACTGGGTTGTGGGTGGGGATGGTATGATTGCATCCGGCGAATTCCTGAAGAGCCAGGTTAGTTACGTGAAACAGATATTGAGCGAGAGAGCGAAAACGTGGTTGGTTTTGATGGCGAACTTAGGCCGTTCCAAGAAAATAAGTCTCCCAAAAACGATCAGTTTTCTAAGGAGAAAGCATCAGGCTTGGGAGGTTTTAATTTCTGGAACTACCTTAGAGGTTTGGTTTGATTTAATTTTATTCATCAGATCACAGTCCATGATCATGAGAATTAACCATTACCTTGTTTTTCCTTAGCGGCTTTGCGAGAACTTTTAGCTTTTTTAGTAAATACATATACTATTCAAGATAGTTTGTATGATGGGAGGTATTCGAATGCACAGAGGATCTATGATCACCACGATATTGATATTGGCACTATTGGCGGGATGTGGCCCACAGGCCACGTTGGCGCCAACGACGACCCCAGCGCCAACGACGACCCCAGCGCCGACGAAGACCGTCGCGACGACGGCCACGGCTACCCCGACCCCCACCACGGCGACGGCCACAGCGACCGCGACGCCCACAGCGACGCCGGAGCCGGCGCTGATGCTGGCCGTCGTCGCTGCCGAGAGCGGTGATGCAGTCGCCGGCGCGCGCGCGGAACTGACGGACGCAACGGAGGGAGAGATCGCGCTCGAAGCTGCCGCTGATGACGAGGGCGCAATGACGCTATCCGGACTCGATACCGGAACCTACACGCTGACCGTCGCCGCCGAAGGATACCTGGATGCGGTGCGCCCTGTGACCTACACGGGTTCCTCACTGGAGGAACGCATCGAACTCGTCGCTACCGTCGCGGCGCCGCCCACCCCCGCCCCCACAGCAACGCCGTCCTCGGCAGCGCCCACCGCGACGCCCGCTCCCCCCACGTCAGCCACGTCCACCCCACCGCCGCCACAGCCGACGCCGGCGCCAGCCGCCGCCGGCCCCCTGGGCGCCAACCTCCTCCTCAATCCGGGCTTCGAACAGGGATCTGCGCATTGGTTCCGTCATGGCATTATCGGAGCTGAGCGAGAGATTAAGTTTATTAGCACCAATGATTACCCTTTCCTGATCCATTCCGGGCAGCATGCCGCCTTTACGCTCAGCGAGATCGTTCAGCGGGTTGAGGGGGTCACACCGGGACAAACCTATCGGCTGGGAGCCTGGGTCCGGCTCTGGGCCAGCCCCGGCGAGGACCGTACTACATCGCAGCCTGTGGATGACATCTACGTGATGGTATGCATCCACCCAGAAGGCAAGACCTACCTGGATGGAGCCATCTGCTCCGGGCACGCGACGCCTTACGATACCTGGCAGTACATCAGCGTGGATGCATACGTAAATAAGAGTACCATAGCCGCCCATCTGGTCTTGATGCGCTCGCAGGATGTACGCGCCGAGGCTTACTGGGATGATGTCTCCCTGAGCACCTCCTCAGTCTCCATCACGCCGACGCCGGAGCCAGCGCCACCTACCCGAGCAGAGGCCGCCCCATTTGACGGCGTCGCATTACGCG
>JAAAOZ010000302.1 GCA_009908585.1 Chloroflexota bacterium | reverse complement strand
GATAGGGGCGTCGTCCGGCCACGAGCACGGTCACGCGATGGCTCCTTGATCTCTATACGTTACATGCATGTCGGCGGTGAAATGTTCACGCATCCTCATCTGAGGTGCAACGCACTTTTGCGCTTGTCGCCAGGCATATACTGCATGAGGCGCTACTTTTCATTCAGTTCAAGTGCGTTGCACCTGGGTCGCTTGAACTTATATTTGCTCAATCCGCTGATCTACATCAGCAAATTGAGGATGACGGTCACGGTCAGCAGGCTGGCGATGGTAGTGACGAAGACGCTGAGCGCGGCGAACTCCGTGTCGGCGTCGTATTCCATCGTCAGGACTAAGGTCATCACGGCGGCGGGCATCGCGCTCTCCAAGATGACGACGTCGCGCGTGATCCCTGACACGCCGAACGCGAGGCTCAGCAGCCAGGCCAGCAGCGGTGAGAGGAGTAGGCGGCCCGCCACGAGCGCGGCGAGCGCGGGCAGATGCCAATGGTCGCGGGCGCCTTGCACGGCGCTTTTGGCGACGCGGTAGAGTTGGATGCCCAGGACCATTATCAGGGCCGGCACCGATCCCTGGCCTAAGATATCGGTCGCGCGGAGGATGAAGTCGGGCACGCGGAGGCCGGTGAGGTTGACGATCAGGCCGGCGACGGCGGTGTAGAGGACGGGCACGGTGATCACGCTGCGCAGCGCTCCGCCGACCGATTGGCGGCTGCGCGCCACCAGGTAGATGCAGAGCGAGGAGCGCAGGAGGGTGCTGACGATGTAGTAGAGGACGGCGCGGGCCAGGCCGGCCTCGCCGAAGGCGAATTGGTTGACGGGGAAGCCATAGTTGGCGGTGTTCATCAGGACGAGTCCGACCAGGAAGGCGCCGCGCGTCCCGTCCTCAAGCTGGAGGGCGCGGACGACGATTTCGCCGATGGCCCACAGGATGAGCGTCACGCCGATCTCGACGGCGGCGATCTGGGCGAATTCGCCGCCCCCCACACGGGAGGTCGCCAGCGCGTGGAAGGCCAAGGCCGGGCTGAAGATGTAGAAGGTGACGCGGGAGAGCACCCGCTCATCTAAGTTGAGGATGGGTTGGACGAGGGCGGCGGCGCCGGCCGCTAAGAAGACCGGCAGGATGACATTGAGGAGAATGTCCATTCGGATCGATCTCAGGTAAACTCAGACAGTTTCAGGAATCGAAGCGCGTGCGCATACCCTGATCGCCGCGCTGGTCCATCGATTCGGTCATCTCGTGCTCCATGGCCACGCCGTGACGATATTGGAAGGGCCACATACTCTTGAGATGGAAGAATGCGACGCGGTCGCCGTCCTGCAGTTCGTGATCCAGGTCGGGATGCATGCCCGGCATCGCGCTGAGATTGCCATTGATAAAGGTAAAGCCGCGCTCCTCCGTGGGCATCTCCAGATGGTCCAAGACATCCTGCATCATTCGCCGTTCCGGCGCGAGATCGAGATCGACGTGCGCCGCGATGTTGTCGTCGCTGCCGCCGTAGTGGGCCAGGGGGCCATAGAGCCACACCTCGACTTGGATGGTTTCGGGTTTGTTTTTATCCATTAGGGTATTGCCTCCAGCATAGTCCAATGGTCAGATGGCTTTAGTCGGTTAGTCCAGTAGTCATTAGTCTGGATGTAGTTTAGCATTGTCTATCACAAAAAACAAACGGCGGGTTTGACAAAATGGAACCCCGGTGTATAAATAACTTACCAGTCAGTCAGTTATTTTTCTTTTACGCAAAGGAGGTGCGATGAACACAAGATTTCACGGCGTGACGAGTATCACGTTGATTGGGCTGGCGACGGCGTTGGCCGCTGTTGCGATGTTCCAGGCCTCATTGGCGTTGGGCATGGGCTATCTGATCGCGTGCGGCGTAGTGATGGGAGCGGTGCTCTATGCCTTCTGCGCGAAGTGCCCGTGCCGGGCGAAGTGCGGGCACGTTGTTCCCGGCAGGATCGCGGCCCTGTTTGGGCGGGAGCCGGGGCCGTACACGCCTGTCGAATATGGCGTTCTGGCGATCTTCGGTCTGGTCTTGATTGGTGCGCCGCAGTTTTGGCTATGGCGCACGCCGTGGCTCTTGGTCGGCTATTGGGCGCTCGCAGGCGTCGGCGTCGTCCAGATTTTGACCTTCGTCTGTCGGGCGTGCACAAATGTCTACTGCCCGGTCAAGATCGCGAGGCAGCGATGAATGACAAGCGTTCGACGTCGCCTGCGGTGATGCCCTGCAATTTTCGGGGTGAAGATTTGTGTCAGAATTGTACGCTTGAAGGTCGCCTGATGTGTCACTATGACGCGCGGGACTCCGTGCAATTCTTCATGGTCGCGATGCCCTTTATGGCGACCGCCGTCATCGGCGCGATTCAGGCCGGGTATGGTTGGTATCTGCTGGGATGGCCGGTCTATTGGCTGCTCTTTTTCTTCGGCTGGGAGGCGCGGGTGTTATGCAGCCATTGCCCGATGTGGGCGGAGGAGGGGCGCGTGTTGCGTTGCCACGCCAACTACGGCGTGATTAAGCTGTG
>JAAAOZ010000373.1 GCA_009908585.1 Chloroflexota bacterium | reverse complement strand
CTGCCCCTGCACGAGCCTCCCCCGCGCCGCCACGGTCGGCGTCCAATCGCAATCGCACACCTGCGTGCTGGCCTCGGCGCCGGCCACGTGGAGATGGCACGCTGTGCTCAGGTCGATCTCGGTGTGACGCGTCCGCACGGTGAGATAAGCGCCCGCTTCATCATCCGCAACATCCTCGATCATGCCCTGATCCACCCACGACCAGTGCAAGCGCCCGCTGTTATCCGCGAAGCCGGGCAGACCGGCGCGCACCTCGATCTCGGTCGGCTCCTCGAAATCGACCGCCGTGATGCGACAGCGTACGGCCAGGACGTGCTCATCCGCCAGGCTGGCGAAGCGCTCGAAAGACAGCGCCACCGTGTGGCCCGCCGGGCTGCGCCAGCGCAGTTCGCGCGTCAGCACGCCCGTGCGCAGATCCAGCGCGCGATGATAGTCCAGCACCTCGCCGCGATCCATGCGGAAGCGCTCGCCGTCGATCAGGATCACAAGCCGGAGCCAATTGGGCGCGTTCGCCAACTCCGTGTTGACGATGGGCGTGTCATCGAAGATGCCGTGCACGAGCGTGAGCGCCTGCTCGCCGGGATAGCCCTCTTCGAAGGCGCCGCGCGCGCCCAAATAGCCGTTGCCGATGGTGAAAATCGTCTCTTTGTGATGCACGTCCTGGGGGTCAAACGCCGTCTCGGTGATCTGCCAAGTTGTCATCTACTCGCTCCTAAAAATCAGTTAAAAGTTAAAAGTCACAAGTCGTCTAAAGTCGAAGGTCGAAACGTCTAAAGTTCGGCGGCCACTCACTTGATGTAGCTCAGATACTCCGCTTGATAATCCAGCATCGTATCCAACAACTGCTTGGCCGCGTGGAAGCTGTTGACGACCGGATCAACCAAGAGAGCTTGGAGCGCAATCTCGCGGGAGCCGGTGAGCACGGTCTCCGTCGTCATTCGGTTGATCGCGACCTGGTTCATCAGCAGGCCGGCGAACCCGGCGGGCAGCGCGCCCAATTTCACGCCGTGGATGCCGTCCGCGTCGATGACGCCCGGCGCCTCCACGACCTGGTCGGCGGGCAGATTGTCGATCAGGCCATCGTTGGGCACATTGATCGCCAGCACATCATAATGCTTACCGGCAGCCAGCGCATCGATGATGTCGATCACGGACCAGCCCTCCTCCTCGCCGGTGCCGGCGGCCAGGCGCTCCTGCGGCGGGGCCGGCGGCTCTAAGCAGCTCGCCTTGTAGTTGCGGTAATAGTCCAAGATGCCGCGATGATCCACCACATCTTGCGCCCATTGGATATACTCGCCGAAGTGGCTATCGACGGTGATGGGCAGCAGGTCAAAGCGCTCCAGGATGACGTGAAAGAGGCCCAAGCCGGGCAGGCCGGCCAAATAGTTCGGCGCCTTCGCCCGGATGTCGGGATAGGCGTCCGCGCCAGAATCTTTATAGCGCGCCTTCAGCAGCACGCTGAAGTGATTGAGGCCCCCGGCCCGGATCTCCAGGTTGGAGAAGGGCGTATCTAACATCCGAGGCAAGTGATAGGGCAGCGAGGCAATCTCGTGGCAAAGGCCCACATAGTGCAGATCTGGGAACTTGGCGTGCACGGCGTGGGAGATGCGCATCATCGGGTTGCTCAGGTTGAGCACGTAGGCCTCCGGGCAGAGGGCCTGAATATCCGCGCAGATGTCCAAAATCGGCGGGATAATGCGCAGCGCGTGGAAGAAGCCGCCCGGCCCTCCATTTTCGCCGTAGACCTGCGGGATGCCATATTGCAGCGGGACGGTCCAATCCTGCTCCCACAACTCATAGCGGTCGCCGATCTCGATGGAGATGATGCAGAAATCGGCGCCCGTCAGCGCCTCCTCGCGCGAGGTCGTCGCAACGATCTCGTAGTCCAGGCCCTCGGCCTCGACGTATTGACGCGCGTGGCCCTCGACGCGGGCCAGCGCATCGGGGTTGATGTCGTGCAGCACCACCGTGCTCCCGGCCAACGATGGGCGATTGAAAATATCACCCAACATGCCCAGGCCGAACATCGCGCTCCCAGCACCGATTAACACAATTCGGGACGTCATAGAAATACCTCCTGTGAGATTTACGTTTATAATGAATGAAAAAGTGAGGGATGGAAAATATTACGTATTACGTATTACGTATTACGTATTGCGTATTGCGTATTGCATAACAGAACGGCCCATGTCCAATCCATTCTCCATTATAGTCCGCTCGACAGAGGTGCAAGTGGGTGTCCTCGGTAGATTACCTTGCGGGCGATGCGATTTTAAATTTAACATTGTTTCTAAGGCGCCCCAGACACCCTTTCAATGCACAAAGACCACTCACGAAAATCTAGTTTGACACCCCACAGACCCGTGCTATTATCTTCTACAATCCTTACAAGATAACTATCCACCCGACACTTCTTAGCTCACGGATAAGGCCGTTCCAAGAAAATAAGTCTCCCAAAAACGGTCAGTTTTCTGAGGAGAAAGCATCAGGTTTGGGAGGTTTTAATTTCTGGAACTACCTAAG
>JAAAOZ010000314.1 GCA_009908585.1 Chloroflexota bacterium | reverse complement strand
GTGACCATCTTGCGCGCCGTCTTGCTGACCTTCTCCAGATCGTTCGACGCGCCGGTGCTGATCTCGTTGAATGTGATTTCCTCGGCGGCACGCCCCCCCAATCCGTAGGCGAGGTCATCTTCCATCTTGCTGCGCTGGAGGATGTAACGATCCTCCTCGGGTAAGACCAACGTGTACCCGCCGGCCATCCCGCGCGAGACGATGGAGACCTTGCGCACGGGATCACAATTCGGCAGGACGTGAGCCACGACCGCGTGGCCCGCCTCGTGATAGGCGAAGATCTTTCGCTCCTCATCCGAAATCACGCGGCTGCGTCGTTCCGGCCCGGCGATGACCCGCTCGATGGCCTGCTGGAACTCGGCCATCCCGATGCGTCGCTTCCCGTGCCGCGCCGCCAAGATGGCCGCCTCATTGACCACATTCTCGATGTCCGCACCGACGAAGCCCGGCGTGGTCTGCGCCAACCGCTCCAGATCGACATCCGACGCGACGGGCTTACCGCGTGTGTGGATGCGGAAGATCGCCTCACGCCCACGAATATCGGGCTTGTCCAGCACCACGCGCCGATCAAAGCGACCGGGTCGCAACAGCGCGGGATCTAGAATATCGGGGCGATTGGTCGCCGCGATGATGATGACGTTCGTATCCGTCTCGAATCCGTCCATCTCCACCAGGATCTGATTGAGCGTCTGCTCGCGCTCATCGTGCGAGCCGCCCAGCCCGGCGCCGCGATGGCGCCCGACAGCGTCGATCTCGTCGATGAAGATGATGCACGGGCTGTGGCGCTTGGCCTGATCGAAGAGATCGCGCACGCGGCTGGCGCCGACGCCGACGAACATCTCGACGAATTCAGAGCCGGAGATGCTGAAGAAGGGCACGCCGGCCTCGCCGGCGACCGCCTTCGCCAACAGCGTCTTCCCCGTGCCCGGCGCGCCGACTAGCAACACGCCCTTGGGAATCCGAGCGCCCAAGTTGATGAATTTCTGAGGTTCTCTGAGAAATTCAACAACCTCTTTCAATTCTTCTTTCGATTCTTTGACGCCGGCAACATCCTCGAACGTCACCGTCGGTCGATCTCCAGAGAACATCCGCGCGCGGCTCTTGCCGAACGAAAGCGCCTGGTTATTCGCTCCCTGGAATTGACGGATGAAGAGATAGAACAACACGCCGCCGACAACCAAGACCAGCAACGTACCGCCGATGTTCACCATCGTATTCCAATCCGTCGGCTCGTTGAACGTGATCTCGATCTCGCGCAGGGTCTCTTCCATCACACCCAGCGCCTTGAGTTGCTCGACTAATGAGGTTTCACCGCCTTTTCGAGAAAGTACAATCTGCGCCTCAACGCCTTCTGCACCCTCTCTGTAGGTGACCTGAATCTCATTCCCTTGCACGCCAATCTTTTCGATCTTCCCAGCCTTCGCCTGCTCCGCGATCTGGTTAAGTGGAATCGTCGGGCCAGAACTCCCACCCGATATATAACTATACACCAGGAAGAGCACAGCCGCGATAACGATCAGATAGACAAAGTTACTATTGGATTTCACCCAACACCTCCTCGACCCCGCTGTTTATTAGCGAGGTCGCCTATTCTCATCCGAGAGAATTCCAGGGAATTCCATACATACTTTAACAACGCTAAATTTTAGAACTATCTCGGCGCCGCCCCCCTCCAACAGAGGGGCAAACTCACCCATTGATTATATGTAACTACGTGTGATTATCTATATTTGAGTAGTTATTATACCAGAAAACCGTTAAAAGTTCATTAGAAACTAGTTTCACAGTTTCGGTAAAAAACGCTACGGATTGATGACAATCTCAGCAACAAAGATCGTGTTATCCACCACATCCGCCTCGCCAGCCTCCACGACGGGCAAGCGCCCCGCCGCGTCATACATCCCCACACGGATCTGATACGATCCCGGCGGCGTACCCTCTGGTATGGCTAACTGATGCGGATCATTGACAACTTCACCCGGCTGCCACGTCTGCGTCGGCTTCAGTCCATTCACCGGCTCGATATCCTGCTGCGTGATCAGTGTGCCCATGTCGGCGGTCAGCAGGTGCACGAAGACCTTGTAGGACCGATCCAGCGGTTCAACACATCGCCAGCGCAGGGTTACGGGGATATTTTCCCCGGCCTGATAGGTGAACTTGAGCAGTCGCGCCTCTTCTAGCACTACGCGATTCCCCAGATTGACGCCCAGCGGGATGGGCAGATTGACCCCGCCGCTGACGGTGAGCGTCACCGTGCTGCCCGACTGAATCTCAGATTCGGGAGCCGGCTCCTGCGAGAGAACCCGGCCCTCTGGCTCCGTGCTCCAGACCTCTTCGATGTTCAGGAGCAAGCCTTCGGACTCTAGCCCCTCCTGCACCACGTCCAAATCGTAGCCCACGACATCCGGCAAGGTGAGTGTCTGCCCTCGCGCGATGATGACGCTCACCGTCGAGGTGATCGGGACGCGGATGCCGGGATTGGGCGTCTGCTCCAAAATCGCGCCGGGTCGCGCATCCGCGCTCTC
>JAAAOZ010000430.1 GCA_009908585.1 Chloroflexota bacterium | reverse complement strand
GCAATCTCCACGAGCAGATCATAGGTGCTGGCGGCTAACCCCAGATAGCCCTCCGCCACACCGCCGCCCTCACCGGAACCGACGCACTCATCGTTCACGTAGAATGCCCAATCACCCTCCACGCGGATCACGCGCACCTGATTTAGGCCCTGCGCCAGGTGCATCACAGTCACCCGCATCCAATCGCCGAAGTCGAGTTCGCCGTCCTCCTTCTCCATGCAATAACCCGAATCATCGCCCTGAACCAGACAGCCCACGTAATTATCGCTCTCCTCATCCATAGCGAAGACCATGCCAAACACAGCATCTTCCCCGCCCTCTAAAATCCTGACGTCCATCGTCAGATCAAAGTCCTCATAGGCATCCGCGCTCGCCGTCCAACTGAAGCTGTCGGGGTCTTCGTGCCAGGCGATCAACTCGCCATTATCCATCTCATAAAAATACTCATCTTCATCCGGCAGATCCCAACGCTCCGCCGAGACCGAGCTCAGAGAAAAGGTCTCGTTCAAGATCAGATCCCCTGCCCCTGGCACGGAGGTCGCTGTCGGGTCGACATCAGGGAGGCTCGTGCTGGTCGGACGCAGCGTGGAGGTCGGTTCCATAGCGCCGGCCCTCGACGTAGGCGTGCGGGTCGGTTCAAGGTCAAGGTCATCAGGGACCAAGAGCAACAGGGTGAAGCAGGCCAACCCCAGAAGGCAGAGCAGGCCAATCCCGCCGCCGATCCAGAGCAGCCAGCGACGTCCGCCGCGTTTCTTCTTCGATGTCTCAGACGGCGGAGGCGGCGGAGGTTGCAGCGAGGAGGGTTGCGCTTCGATTTGAGGCAACTCCTTGGATGAGGCCGTCTGCAACACCGCGCGCTCCCGCGTCTGCGTCGAGAGTTCATCCTCCACCGGGCGCGCCACCGTGCCTGGTTCGATTTTAACGATAACGTTTTTGCCCACCTGCACCCACGCGCCGCTGCCGAGGGGGTAGGGCTGATGCGGCGTCAGGCGTTGGCCATTGAGAAAAGTACCGTTGGTGCTGTCCAAATCGACGAGGACGCTGCCCCGCCGATCGGTGCGGATCTCGGCATGATGGCGGGAGACCTTCTCATCGCGGAGCACAACGTCGTTATCGGCGGCGCGCCCGATGCGCAAGACACCCGATTGCAGCGCATACTCGCGGCCATCCTTCAACATCAGCTTGAGAGGCTGCGCGCGGAATTGATCGGGCGCCGGCGCGTTGGTAATCGCGCTGCGCAGGTCATCGTAGAGCACGCGCACCGAGCCATAACGGTCATCGGGGCGCCCGGCGCGACTGCGCGCCACCACGTCTCGAACCTTGGGAGGTAAATCGGCGCTGGGCGGCATACCGAAGCCCGGCATCTGCCCCGTCAGCATCTCTTCGATCAACACGCCCAGGGCGTAGATATCCGTGCGATAATCCACCGCCCGGCCGGAGGCCTGTTCCGGCGACATATAGCCCGCCGTGCCCATCACCTGACCGACCATGGTGAGTTTTTCCTTGCTGGGCGCGTGCGCGATGCCGAAGTCCATCAACGTGACGAAGTCATCGCGCTCCAACATCACGTTCGCGGGCTTGATGTCGCGGTGGATGATCTGCCGCTGATGGGCATACTCCAGCGCGTCGGTCAACTGCGCCGTGATGCGCAACACCCGCTGTGGCGCGAGCGCCCCCTCCTCGCGCAGAATCTCGCTCAAGGTTGGGCCGTTGATGTGGCGCATGACGATGTAGTACCAGCCGGTCTCGACGCCCATATCGTACACGTCGATGATGTTGGGATGATCCAACTGAGCGGCGGCGCTGGCCTCGCGCCGGAAGCGCTGCACCAGCTCGCGATTCTGCGCGGCCTCCAGGGGCAGGATCTTGACCGCCACCTGGCGGGTGAGGCGCGTATCTTGGGCGAGATAGACCTCGCCCATCCCCCCGCCGCCGATCTCGCCGGTGATTTTGTATTGTCCAAAGTGTCGCCCGATTAAGTTGGTCATATTGATTGCATCCTCTCAGTTTGAGAAGTTATGGGTTCGTATTGCGTAGTGCGTATTTCGTACTTTCTATCTTCTGGGAAACTACAAACAAATTTATGACTTTAACCTTCCTTAGTTGGTTCCTCAGTTGGTTCCTCAGTTGGTCCTGGTCCCGGTTGATCCGGAACCGCCTGGATATAGATGCGGCGCGCGCTGCTCATCACCCCCGGAATAGCCCTTCCATCTGGCCTAACACCCTCCACGCGCCAGTTATATTCGCCCGGATCGGCGTTGACCTGACACGACGCGCGGGTTTGTCCAGATGCAGCCTCGCAATATCGCTCCATTCCCTGGCCATAAATCCCCACCCGCCAGCGATCCCCCTCACAGAGTTGCCCGCCCTCCCACACAAACTCGATCTCCATACCAGAGTAATGGCTCGATTGATCTACCGGGGAGACCAACTGCGGCGCGGCCCGTACACAGGCTGGCGCCGGCGTGGGTTCGGGCGTGGGAGTCGCGGACGGCTCAGGGCGCGGGGTGGAGGTAGGTTGCCCCG
>JAAAOZ010000128.1 GCA_009908585.1 Chloroflexota bacterium | reverse complement strand
ATGGCATCCAGAACTCGAGCAGCGCTGCGATAGAGGCCATAGACGTCACGGCCCTGGGCGAGAACAGCAGCAACCTGAATTACGGCCTATACGTTGGCTATGGCGCGACGGCAACCCTGCGCGGCGGAACCTTTACCGGGCGTGGGGGATCATCAGCTTCGGGTATCTGTAACGGTGGTTTTGTTGACGCCAAGCTGGAAGCCGAGAACGTCGTCGCCGTGGGCGAAAATGGCAGCAGCTATAACCGGGGCTTGGACAACGAACATCAGACGACACTTCATGGGGGAACCTTCATCGCCCGCGCGGGGAGCCACGCCTATGGCATCTATAATAATGGCGCGGGCGCCAACCTGAAGGCGGCCGACATCGTCGCTACAGCCGAGGGCGGCAGTGTTCACACCGACGGCCTGTTCGGCGCGTCCACGGCCCAGGCCAGGATCGACAGTTCACAGATCGTCAACGCCCGCCTTGATGGCGGCACGCTCTACCTAGGCGTCTCGCAGTTGGCCGGCGACATCCACAACGATGGGGGCGCCTGGCATTGTTTCCAAGTCTACGATGGCAATTACAACGCCGTCACCTGTCCATAAGGAGGATAATGATGAAAACCATTCACGTACGGATATTAATGGGAAGCCTGATGATTTTGACGATCGCATTCTTGGCCTCACCCCTCGGCCTTTCCGCCCTGGCCACCCAGGCCGGCTATACGCTGGATTGGTGGACGGTGGATGGTGGCGGGGCCACCGCCGACACCAACAGCGGCTACACGTTAGGTGGCGCCATCGGCCAACCTGACGCCGCCGTATGGCGAGGTGGAGATTATACGTTGACCGGCGGTTTTTGGGGCAGCGGAGGGACAATAGAGCGCACCATCTACCTGCCGCTGGTCATCAAAACCGCCTAACGATACCCGTTCATAACTCAGGCAGGCCATCTCGGAATATAGAGACGGCCTGCTCTTTATTTTCCTTTATCTTCCTTGTAGCACTTGCATGTCATCGCGCAACAAGTACAATAAGGGACGTTAATGGTTTAGAAAATCAACGTTATGGAGGGTCAAACGATGAGCGTACCGAACAAATGGGGCAAAACCCCCGCCGAATTTATTCACGATTTAGAGGGCCGATTTGTGTTGGTGGCCTTGGCCAACGGAAAATCCTTCAAAGGGACCTTGGTTGGCGCCGATCCCTACAGCTTTGTGCTCAAGCAGGGCAGCGGCCTGGAGATGCTGATCAACAAGGGCAACCTGCTCTACATGCATCCGACCTCCGAAGCGTAAGGAGTCAGCCTCGCCATGCCAACGAACCTGCCGCCGGCCTACTACAAAGTCGAAGAGAAGTTCCGCCAAGCCACCTCCCGAACGGAGAAGATCGCCTATCTGGAGGAAATGTTCAGCCTGGTGCCCAAGCACAAGGGCACCGACCATCTGCGGGCCGATCTCCGCCGGCGCCTCTCGGAGCTGCGCGCCGCCGAATCCAAGCCGGGCGGCCCCAGTCGCCAGGTTTCCGCCTATCACATCGAGAAGTCCGGCGCGGGCTGCGCCGTCCTGGTTGGTCCGCCGAATGTGGGCAAGTCGTCGCTGGTCAAGGCGATGACCAACGCCGAGCCGGACGTGGCCCCCTACCCCTTCACCACCTGGACGCCCACGCCCGGTATGATGCCCATCGAGAATATCCAGGTGCAGCTCATCGACACGCCGCCGCTCAACGAGGAGTATCTGGAGCCGGAGATGATGGGCCTCATCCGCCGCTCCGATCTCGTGCTGTTGATGATCGATCTGCAGGACTTCCCCATCGAGCAGTTGGAGGAGACGCTTGCGCTGCTGGCCGAGCATCACATCGCGCCGCGCCGCCGCCGTGATCAATATGATGAACCGCATCGCTGGCGCTTCCTGCCGTTCTTAGTGGTGGTCAACAAGGTGGATGATGAGCAGTTGGACGAGGACTTCGAGGTGTTACGGGATCTGCTAGATGAGCCGTGGCACATGGCGCCGCTCTCGATGACCGTTGGGCGTCACGTCGAGGCATTCAAACAAGCGGTCTATGACCGCCTGGAGATCATCCGCGTGTACGCCAAACCGCCCGGCCAGAAGGCCGATCTAACGGCGCCCTACGTGCTGGATCGCGGCGGCACCGTGGCCGATTTCGCCACCGGCGTCCATCGCGATCTACTGGCGCAACTGCAATCCGCCCGCGTCTGGGGCGAGGGCGTCCACGACGGCCAGATGGTCGGTCGCGACCACATGCTCCACGACGGCGATATCGTCGAATTGCACACATAAGGCCATTCCAAGAAAATAAACCTCCCAAATACAAGCGATTTTCCGAGGAAAAAGCATCTGGTTTGGAAGGTTTTAAATTTTGGAATTACCTAAGGATCGAGAATTTAGAACGAAGAATTAAGAATTAGAAATTGCGGAGAGACCGAGATACTATAACCTTCAACTCGCAACTTTTAACTTTAAACCTATTCACCGGACACTTCTTAGCTCACGGATAAACACGGATTAACGCAGATATTTCTT
>JAAAOZ010000158.1 GCA_009908585.1 Chloroflexota bacterium | reverse complement strand
CGTGAATCGCATGATCAACATCTGGAACACCTACCAATGCATGGTCACCTTCAACCTCTCGCGCTCCGCCTCCTACTTCGAGTCGGGCGTCGGGCGGGGGATGGGCTTCCGCGACTCGAACCAGGACATCCTGGGCTTCGTCCACATCATCCCGGAGCGCGCCCGCGAGCGGCTCTTGGATCTGGCGGCGACGCAGTTGGAGGATGGCGGGGCCTATCACCAGTACCAGCCGCTCACCAAGCGCGGCAATGACGCCGTCGGCAGCGGCTTCAACGATGATCCGCTGTGGCTGATCTTGGCGGCGGCGGCCTATCTGGAGGAGACGGGCGATTTTTCGCTCTTAGATGAGCCGGCGCCCTACGAAAACGAGCCGGGCAGCGAGACGCCCTTCTACGAGCACCTGATCCGGGCAGCGCGCTACACGCTGAACAACCTTGGCCCGCACGGGCTGCCCCTCATCGGCCACGCCGACTGGAACGACTGCCTCAACCTCAACACCTTCTCCGAGGAGCCGGGCGAATCGTTCCAGTTGTTGCAGAGCCGCGAGGGCAAGACGGCGGAATCGCTCTTCATCGCGGGGCAATTCGTGCTGGCCGCCGAGGCGCTGGCCGCCATCGCTCACCACCACGACGCGCCGGCGGATGAGGCGTGGCTGGTGGACGCGGCCCGCGAGATGACGGCGGCGGTCGAGGCGCACGGCTGGGATGGCGCGTGGTTCCTGCGCGCCTACGACGATTTCGGCGAGAAGGTCGGCTCGCAGGCCAACGAGGAGGGGCAGATCTTCATCGAGCCGCAGGGGATGTGCGTGATGGCCGGGATCGGTCAGGCGGATGGGCGCGCGGCCCAGACGCTGGACGCCGTCCACGAGCGCCTCGCCACCGAGCACGGCATCGTGTTGCACCAGCCGGCCTTCACCCGCTATCACGTCGAGCTGGGTGAGATCAGCACTTACCCTCCGGGCTACAAGGAGAACGCGGGCATCTTCTGCCACGCCAACCCGTGGATCATCATCGCGGAGACGCAGGTGGGCCGCGCCGACCGCGCCTTCGATTACTACACACGCATCTGCCCCTCCGCGCGCGAGGCGATCAGCGAGCTGCACCGCTGCGAGCCGTACGTCTACGCGCAGATGATCGCCGGCAAGGATGCGCCCAGCTTCGGCGAAGCGAAGAACTCGTGGCTCACGGGCACGGCGGCGTGGAACTTTGTCGCCATCACCCAGTGGATCTTGGGCATCCGCGCGACGCACGCGGGGCTGCGCGTCGCGCCCGTCATCCCGGCGGATTGGGAGGGCTTCACCGCCACGCGCGTCTTTCGCGGCGTGACCTATCATATCGAGGTGCGGCGCGAGGGATCGGGCAACGATGTGGCCCTCACCGTGGACGACGACCCGGTGAAGGGCGACATCGTCCCGCTGCCAGAAGAAGGCATCCAAGAGATGCACGTCAAGGCGGTGATAGGCTAACGACAGACCCGAAGCCGTCGAGAGGCGAACATTCAGTTTTGATAGCGCGGGGATTTCTATCCCCGCGCTATTGATCTGCTTGGGAACTTGCCCCCGGTTCCGGTTCGATCTCCACCGACGTAGGCTTCGCGCCGGTTGGGTAGCATGTTTGACTTCGGCGTCTATCTAACGTAAAATAGTCACAGAGAGCACAAGATAAAGCATCAAAGGATGTGCAAAATGAGCACCAAGATTATGCCGATCAGCGATCTGCGCCGCCGGTCAGGCCAGATTCTGGATCTACTTGAAAAAGAAGAGGACGCGGTCTACATTACGCACTATGGCCGTCCCGTGGCCGTGATGGTGGATTACGAGCGTTATGAGCGGCTGTTGGCGCGGCTCGAAGAACTGACGCACCAACTAGAACAGAAGACCGCCGCTCAAGCATCGATCACCGACTATACCGCGCATCTGGCCGGCCTGCACCAGGAGGTGTGGGAAAACATTGACACGGACGCTTATCTGCAACGGGAGCGGGACGCATGGGAAGATTGACGATGTTGCTCAGCGACCACACGCGGATCGGCTTGGATACATCGATTTTCATCTATCATCTGGAGCGGCATCCCCGCTACATGCCCCTGACGCAAGACCTGCTGGCGGGCGTTGAAGCTGGGCAATGGACCGCCGTCGCTTCTACTGTGGCGCTGATGGAGTTGACGGTGCGCCCCTGGCAATTGGAGCGCCCTGACGTGGCTCGCGCTTATGAGGAAGCCTTGGCCCAGTTTCCACACCTCACGTTGGCGGATGTGACGCGCGACGTGGCCCGGCAGGCCGCCCGACTCCGGGCGCAGTACAACCTCCGCCCCGCCGATGCCCTGCACGTCGCCACCGCGCTGGCCCACGATGCGACGGTTTTTGTGACGAATGATCGGGATTTCGCGCGTTTGGACGCTCTTGAGATTGCGATCCTGGGTGATTTCGTCACGTAAGGTAGTTCCAGAAATTAAAACCTCCCAAACCTGATGTTTTTCCCTCTGAAAACTCCCCGTTTTTGGGAGACTTATTTTCTTGGAACGGCCTAAGCC
>JAAAOZ010000030.1 GCA_009908585.1 Chloroflexota bacterium | reverse complement strand
CTACTCTCTAATATTTTTAGGTGAGGGGTTTCTACGCAAAACAAAAGTGTAAACCAAACTCTGCTTGCTCGTGAACCCTCCCCTTCCTTTGGCTCTTATAGGAAATTAGGTGAAACATAGCTAGTTGTTCGTTAGGCACTTTAGCCCGATGAATGAATTCATCGTCTGATACCCAAAACCCGTTGGAAACGGGTTGTAGGGGTTGTTTTAGTGCGATTCTGGTTGGCAGGCTTGCCAACTTGGCACTTCCCAGTATCAGCCATCGGTTTCAACCGTTGGCGACGAAATATTTCACCTAAAAACCGACAAGAGCCTTACAAAATATCCGCCTTTTGCTCCCAGCACGGATCTGTTTCCAGTTGTGATCCATGCTATAATTGAAAATAGAGAACAACATATCAGCCAATAGAAGGAGGGTGATCTTATGGAAGATATAGCCCAACACACTATAAAAGCCACTTATCGAGCTGGCGTCTTGATCTTGCATGAGCCTTTGGATCTGGCGGAGAACTCAGAGGTTGAACTTGTCGTACTTCGCCCTCAAATCACGGATTCTCAAGCGAAGGCGCGTCTGCTAAAGATTATAACCCAGCGCATGCGACGCAATGTGTGGCCTCAACAAGCGCCTAAGTTTACCAGGGAAGAGCTTCATGCGCACGGTTGAGTTGAAACCAAGATGTATAAAGAAGCTAAGGAGACAATCTGATGGTTATTCCTATCCAAGTGACACAAGAAGGGGTCATTATTCCCAAAACCTATCTACGTGATGCAAATGATGTAGATGTGGAGGTGACGCCTGACTATGTGATCGTAAAACCGCGTGAGGCGCTGTCATCAGCCGCACCGGAACCGTCCGAATCTCAACGTTATTCCTTCGTCGGCATTGGCGAGACGCGCAATCCCACGGCATCTGTCGAAGTCGAGGCCATATTAGAGAGGGAAGTTACACCTCGCGCAGGTTGGAGCGTGACAGATGACAGCACTGATTGATACGGGCGTGCTTTTAGCCGTATTAGCGCAGAATGATTATTTGCACGATGTATGCACGCTATCCTTGGAAGAGGAGGAAGATCCTTTATTGCCTAGTATTATCTTGCCGGAGCTCGCGTATATGGTAGCGCGGGATATAGGGCATCTGACGTGGATTCGTTTCTTGGAATCCGTTTTAGCGGGTGAGCTTCCTTTGATTTTTACGACACAAGCTGACCTAAAACGTGCTGTTAAGGTAATGCGGGATTACGCTGATAGTCGTGTGGACTTCGTGGACTGTGTGATTATGGCTATGGCTGAACGGATTGATGTCAAGCGTGTGCTCACAGTGGATCGTAAGCATTTCTCACTATTTCGACCCAAACACTGCGAATTTTTTGAAATTTCGCCTTAGAGAGGCCTAGACAATTCAAATAACGCTCATTCTCCCAAAACCGGGGTGGATTTCATACCACTCCGGTTTTTTGCGTCAGAAACCCATGCCATCGCGCGCCAGAAACTTTTTCAGGCGCGCGATAATGAGGTATACTAAAAGCAAGGGCGTTCTTACAGAACGGCCTCATTAACGTAGGAGGGATATGTGCGGGTTTTGATGCTTTCGAAGGCTTGTATCGTGGGCGCGTATCAGCGAAAGTTGGAGGAGATGGCCGTGCTGGCGCCGGAGATGTCGCTGACGGTGGTAGTGCCGCCGTTCTGGCAGGATGAGCGGGGCAAGTTGCCCTTGGAAAAAGCACACACCGAGGGCTACGATTTGCGGGTGATCCCGATGCTGTTCAACGGTTCGTTTCATCTGCACCTTTACCCCACGCTGGGGCGCGTGATGCGCGAGGTGCAGCCCGATATCGTGCATATCGATGAGGAGCCGTACAACGTCGCCACCTACCACGCCCATCGCTTGGCGCGCCGCCACGGGGCGCGGGCGCTCTGGTTCTCCTGGCAGAATCTTCAACGGCGCTATCCCCCGCCCTACGCCTGGATGGAGCGCTACAACCTCCGCCACATCGATTACGCGCTCACCGGCAGCCAAACGGCGGCCCAGGTCTGGCGGCAGAAGGGCTACGACGGCCCCTTGGCCGTGATCCCGCAATTCGGCGTCGATCCGCAGCACTTCGCGCCGCCACCCACGCCCGCGCCGGACGAACGCCCGACGCACATCGTCCACATTATCTATGTAGGGCGCCTGGTGCCGGAGAAGGGCGTGGATCTGCTGCTGACCGCGTTAGCCGAGTTGGAAGGCGCGTGGCGGGCGACGATCCTGGGACGGGGGCCGGAGGCGGCGAAGCTCCGCGCGCTGACCGAGCGCCTCGGCCTGAGCGAGCGCGTCGCCTTTCGTGAGCGCCTTCCCTCTGTGGAGATGCCGCGCTTCTACCAGAGGGCGGATGTGTTGGCGCTGCCCTCGCGCACGCGCTCCAATTGGATGGAGCAGTTCGGGCGCGTGCTGATCGAGGCGATGGCGTGCGGCGTCGCCGTCGTCGGAGCGGAAAGCGGCGAGATACCCTATGTGATCGGGGACGCGGGCCTGCTCTGCCCGGAGGATGACACAGCC
>JAAAOZ010000188.1 GCA_009908585.1 Chloroflexota bacterium | reverse complement strand
CGAGCGCCGGGCGATGGAGAGCGGTGAGGACATTCGCGGCTCTCAGCCTACCGGCGACAACATCGCCGGCGGCCTCACCACCATCGAAGAGAAGTCCATGGGCGCCGTCAAGAAGGGCGGCAGCGGCGCCATTGTCGGTTACCTCGATATCGCGCAACGCCCCCAAAGCGACACGCCTGGGCTCTACGTGATGTACGGCCCCGGCCACGGCGGTGAATCCATCAGCAGCATGGCGGCGGGAGGCTGCCAAGCACTCGTCTTCAGCACCGGCGGCGGCCACACCTCATCGCATCCCATCATGCCCACCATCAAGGTCACGGGCAACGTCCACTCCTACCAACTGATGAAGGACACCGTCGAACTCGATATCAGTGGCGTGCTGCGCGGCGAGCTGACCATCGAGCAGGCCGGCGCCCGCATCCTGGACGAGGTTGTCGCTACCTGCAACGGGCGGCTCACCAAATCCGAGACTTTCAAGGATCGGAACAGTTTTGCCATCCACCGGGTAGGGATCAGCATCTAACGTAATCCTATGGCGTGTTGCGTGTTGCGTATTCGGCCTGATACGCAACACGCAACACGCAACACGCAACACGCAATAGAAAAGGAGTTTGTTCTATGAAATTCTTTCTAGACAGTGCCAAAGTTGATGAAATCGAACACGCCCTGGAAATGTGGAACTTCGACGGCGTGACCACTAATCCCAAGCACGTGCAGGTGTCGGGGAAGCCCTTCCTCGCCGCCGTGCGCGAGATCACGGCGCTCTTCAAGGGCACCGACAAGACGATGTCTGTGGAGGTCAACCCGCACCACGACGCTTATGAGGATATGGTTGAAGAGGCCCAAAAGCTCGCGGCGTTGGCGCCGGAGAACATCGTCATCAAGCTTCCCGCCACCGAAGCGGGCTTCAAGAGCATCGTGGAGCTTAAAAAGTTGGGTATCCGCAGCAACCTCACGCTGGTCTTCTCGGCGATGCAGGCGCTCCAGGCGATGCGCATGGGGGCTTTCTACGTCTCTCCCTTCATCGGTTGGAAAGAGGCCAATGCTGAGGAGACCCTGAGTATGATCCATGAAATCGTCGCCATCCGTGATAACTACGGCTTCGATACCCAGGTGTTGGTGGCCGCGATGCGCAATGGGCGCCAGATCGCCGACGCGGCGGTCGCCGGGGCCGATATCGTCACCGCCGGTTTTGCCGTCTACGAGGCGGCCTTCGATCATCCTTACACCCACGTTGGCCTGGACAAATTCCAGTCCTTCTGGGACAAGACGCCTTACGAGTGATCCCAAGTCCAGACAGCTTCCAGAAAGGGCTGGCTGAAACGCGGAAACCTGTCGCTGCGATTTCCCATCCAGCCCTTGGATTGCTTCGAAATCCTGATGCCCCTTCTACCCTTCTACTGTGAAATCTAACATGGAGCGAGTATGATATTGTCGTCACGAGAAAAGGATTTGGGACTCCGCCGCGTCGAAAATCTGACGTGGCGAGAGCAGACGCCGCAAGGCGCGCGCTTCGAGACGGAAGTCGGTCCCCTTGAGGTGACCTTCTACGCGCCGGGCATCGTGCGTATGCGCCTAGGGGATCTCCCCCGTCCCGATTATGGCTTACTGGTGGGAGCGCCGGCATCGATGTCATCTGCTTGTCGCCAGCAAGATGATCTCGTCCGCCTGGAAGCGGACGACCTGGCTCTCGAATTGGAGACGGCGCCTGTGCGGCTCCGTCTGTTCCGCGCGGGGCGCCCGGTGTTAGCTTCTACTGAGGACGGTCACATCTCCGGCGGGCGGCGCGTCTCGCCGCTGGCGCGCGCCGAGGGACTGTGGTCGCTGGCCCTGGGGTTGTGCAGCGACGAGCCGCTCTATGGCCTCGGGGAGAAGTTTGGGCCGCTCAATCGGCGCGGGCAGTTGATCACCTCGTGGAACGAGGACGCCCTCGGCGTCAACAGTGAATTCTCCTATAAGAACATACCCTTCGCGTGGAGTCCGAAGGGGTGGGGCGTCTACGTCCACACCACCTCGCGGGTGCATCACGGCGTGGGCTTCGCGCCGTGGTCGCAGCGGAGCTATGTGCTGCGCACCGAGGACCCGGTGCTCGATCTCTTCTTCATTATGGCGCTAACGCCGTCGGCGCTGCTGGAGCGCTTCACCTACTTGACCGGGCGCGCACCGTTGCCGCCGCGCTGGGGTTTCGGCGTGTGGATGTCGCGTTGCTACTACCGCACGGCCGACGAAGCGCTGGAGGTGGCCCGCAAGCTGCGTCAGCGCAGCATTCCCTGCGACGTGATCACGCTGGATGGGCGGGCGTGGCTCAATGTGGATACCCGCTTTGGCTTTGAGTGGGATGCCGAGCGCTACCCCGATCCCGCCGCTTTTGCCCACACCATCAAGGCCCTTGACTTCCGGCTTTGCGTTTGGGAGTATCCCTACGTCTCGGTGCAGAATCCCCTCTTCGAGACGTTGGCCGAAAAGGGGTATCTCTTGCACGATGAGAGCGGCGCGCCCTACGTCTACGATTGGGACGCCGACGCCTTCGGCGAGATTCTTAC
>JAAAOZ010000031.1 GCA_009908585.1 Chloroflexota bacterium | reverse complement strand
CGCTCGGTTCTTTCACACACCGGGGTGACTGCGCGATGCTACGCTCTGGACCGGTACAATCCTGTCCACGATGTGCCCTTAGTCATTGATGTGCATGACACTCCCACCCCAGGGCATCCGTTGAGTATCACCCGGCGCTTGAATCCACTCCTCAACGACGAAGGCATCCGCGTCGTCCTTGAAGGACATGGCGGGGATGAGGTCGTGTCACATGGATACGGGCATCTCGCGGAGCTGGCGAGAACGAGCCAGTGGAGCCGGCTGTATGGCGAAGTAAGGGGGGAGCAAAAGGTCTCGTCGTGGGGGCTTTTCCTTCGTTATTGGCTCGCGTATGGATCGTGGCCCCCAGCGATGGAGCGTCCTCTGCAATGGGTGACGCGGCGCCTTGGGGCCGGGGAGAATCCAGAAGGCGCACGGCGGCAGGTGATCCGTGAGGTCGTGCGCCCTGATTTTGCAGCCCAAACCGATTTGGAGGAACGATACCGGTCGCATCGCCGCACTCAACTTGACGTTCAGGCGCGGCCGAGGCGGCGACATCTTGAGTTGCTCAAGACGCCTCTGCAAACCCGAGCTCTGGAAGAGCTTGATCGCACGGGGGCGTACTACGGTCTTGAGACGCGCTTTCCATTTTGGGATCGGGAACTGATTGTATTTTGTTTGTCACTGCCGGTCCGTTTCAAGCGGCAGAAAGGCGTTGGGCGGTGGGTGCTGCGAGCTGCCATGCAGGATCTACTTCCAGAAGAGGTGCGCTCTAGAACTGATAAGGCGGACTTCCAGCGTAGCGTGAGGCATGCAATGCAACATGCTTACCATGAGGCCCACGCGAAATGGGGGACGATGAGCTCTGCGTTAGCTCCGTGGGTCGATCCAGCGGCCTTCAATGCGCTGTATCAACGTGTCATGAATGACCAAACGCCGAGTTCACATGCGGGAATGGCGCTACAAATGCTCGGACGCCTCTTGCAGTTGGGCGAGTGGCGTGTTAGACTGTAATCCAGATATGGTGCATTGTGCAAGCTGTTAACTAAGGTAAGCTGTTAGGCGAAACTTTTGCAGCCTCGATTAATAGAGGGTAACCAGCATGTTCACCGTTCACTGGCAGGCCAAACGTACACGTTAAATATTATGAACAACGCAGACTCAAAGAATAGCGCCTACAAGGCTCCTGAAATGACCGTTTACGGCAATATCACGCAGATTACGCGTGCGGGAGAATCGGGATCTCGGTTTGATGGCTCTTTTACTCAGGGGCAGCCCGTGCCAGGTATTGACGACGGTCAGCCCGATATATTCTCCTAGTTCCGACTGCCGGGCGTGGGAAAACGAGCGGAGAGTGGGGCGGGCCTGCTTCTTCGTCCAGTTGTCTGCTTTGCAAATGCACCTTTTCTGCTGAGGAATTTCGGCACCCGCGTTGGTCAAGCCCCTTACCCTTTCGACAGGGTAAGGGGCTTTTTCGACTAGAATAAACACGTCTTGGGAGCGCCATTCTTGAAAGAACTCAGCGGGGAAGGCGCGACCCAAAACAGGTTCGCGCGTAACGCTAGACACTTGTTACACTTAAAGACCCCTAGTTTCGTGGATCACGAACGGGGACGTTGCAACGAATTTGACGTAGTTCGTCTCAGTGCACGTAGCATTCAAGAGGAGTTGGCGCTCCAACGCATCGAGGCTCAGTCTTCCACCTTAGACTGGGCACGTATTGCGCGACAGGCAAAGTTTCACCGCGTTCATCCCCTGGTCCACCACACCCTTCAGCAACTGGAGTGTGTATCTCTTCCGGCGAAGATAAGGGCATGGTTCGAAGAAACTAGCCGCGCGGCAGTGGCCTGGAACCGGTTTGGACTCGACGAACTGGACGCAATTCTTCGGTTGCTCGAGCGATCCGGGTTGCAGGCTTTGGTCTTCAAGGGGCCCGTGTTCAGCCACTTAGCGTACGGCGATGCCGGTTTGCGACATAGCGTCGACCTAGACGTCCTTATCCAGCCGGAGCACATGAGTACTGTTGATGAAATGCTGCGGGACGAGGAGTATCGTCGCCTCAATCCGGATTCCTCTCCGCTTCGGCGCCGTATCCGTTTCTTTTTCCAGAAGGAGCATCATTACGCCCGCGGGGAGCTTGTCTTCAACCTGGACATTCATACTGCCGCAGTGGCTCCACCCTTTAACCCCGGAATTTCGTTCGAGGGGCTCTACCAGCGTGCGCAGACTGTAACCATTCGCGAGGGGCGGTTTAGGACGCCTGCGACCGAAGATCTACTGCTGCTCCTGTGCTTGCATGGCGCGAAGGACCGTTGGGCTCGACTCAAGCGAATCTGCGACATCAACGAGCTCACGCGTAGCCATCCTGATTTGGACTGGGAGGCTGTACTGGTTCGTGCTCGCCTCGCCCAGTGTGAACGCATCGTGGCATTGGGATTGCGCTTGGCCCACGCGGTGCTCGATCTTCCCCTCACTGAGCAAGTACGGCGTTTCATCGATCAGCACCCGTCGATGATCGCGTGGGGCAACCGCTTGGCGGCCCGCCTGCCCAGGCGCCTCGACGAAA
>JAAAOZ010000232.1 GCA_009908585.1 Chloroflexota bacterium | reverse complement strand
GGTCCCTGCAACGTCAACGTCAAGGCGTGCGCCTCACGCAGCGCCGCATCAGCCTGCCAACAGAGCGTGAGCGGCAGCGGCTCGCCCTGACGCAGTTCCTCCCTCGGTCGCTGCCAGGCCAACAGGCGCAGACCCTCTTCCATTCGGGTCTCCTGACCGGAAAGATCGGAACAGGCACGCGCTATCTCATCCGGGGCAGGCGGCGCCGTCCGTGCGGCAATCGGCAGCGGAAAGCGCACGTCCAAGCCCGCGAAGCGCTCCTCAACCAATCGCGGCAGCGCCTCGCCGGCCTCTGGATTGAAGGCCCCCACGCTGATCTGATACGCCTCACCGGGCGGGATACCGGGCGGCAGCGCCAGCGCGAACTGATCTAGGACCACCTCGCCTCTCGTCCATTCCTCGGTCGGATAGTGAAAGGGCATCACCCGCGCCCACTCCCCCGTGCGGGGATGCGTCACGCGCACGACCGGTTGGAGCGCGGGATACGGCGCGCGCGCCTCCCACGTGACCAACACCGGGCACGTCGCCCCGGCCCGGCACGTCGCGAGCGGGCGAGCATCGTGCACGTGGATCACGTGCGCGAAATCCGCCGCCGGTTGCGGCCCCTGGAGCGCCGTCCGCAAATCCGCGAGCGCCTCCGAGGTCACGTGGCTTTGCCACAGAGCGGGCGCGCCGTCGGGATCAAGCCAAGCGCTACGATCGCGCTCCAACTGCGCAGCGAGATCCTCGGGCCAGGGCGCGGACGGCGCCAACGAGGCCGGCCACAGGTAGACGGCGTCGCCGCGTGGGGGCAGCACCACGTTAGCGCCGCCGGTGAGCCACTTCGCACGCCCGTAAGAGGCTGCGAGCGCGGCGACCGTCGGATGCCGGTAGTGCTCGCTGGCGATGTAGACGGTCGTCGCTTTGTCATCAACACTAGCGGCGCGATCCAACGCCTGCGCGGCCAAGGTCATCGCGCCATCGGCGGCGTAGAACAGCTCCGCCGATGTGGCCCACTCGGCGTAGGCTCGGCCCTCCCATCCGCCCCCGATGAGCAGGAGCGCCAAGCTCCAGGTCCAAAGCGGGACGCGCTTTAGGGCGCGATCCAGCCAACGATGGAGTTGCACCCATCCCATCGCCGGGAGCAGCGCCAAGAAGGGGAAAAGGCCGACCAAACGCAAGTTGCTGGGCGTGATCTCCGAGGTAGCCAGCGCGCTGGGCAACAACATCGTGGGCAAGACGAGCCAGAGGAACCAGCGCCCGGCCCGATCCACCGGGGACGAAGCATCCCGTCGCGACTGGAAGAGGGCCATCCATCCAAGGAGCGCCAATCCAGCCACCAGCGGCGGCATGACGGGGCGGCCCGGCTGATTGAAGCGCACGTAGGGATCGCTCGCGCCGGGGAGGCCCAAGGCGCGCAGGCACGCCATCAAGCCGCGCCAAGCCTCCGCCCCAGACGAGGCGGCGACCTGGCCGATGCGCGTGGTGAAGGCGTCGGGATGGCGCAGAAAGTGCCATCCCAGCGGCGCGAAGACGACCACGGCGGCGGCCAGCAGATAGCCGAGTTGGCGCAATCGACGCGAGCGCTCGGCAGGCGGCGTGAGGTACAGGACGATCAAGCCCGTTAAGCCCAATGGTAGAGGGAAGAGACGGGCCGCCAAATAGGTGTAGCCCGTCAAGCCCAAGAAAAGGCCGCCTAAGAGCAGCCAGCGCCGTTTGCCGGTGCGCAATCCCCACCACATCGCGGCGACGGTGAGCGCCTGGAGCAGTGGCTGGGAGATGGCGCGGAAGCCATAGCGGCTCAGCAGAACGTGGGGAAATGCGACGCCCATCCAGCCGGCGGCGAACACGGCGACGGCCCTACTCCTGCGATCCGCCCCTAAGAGCGCGCGGGTCGCAGTGTAGGTCGCGGCCACGGTGAGGAGGCCCACTATCGCAGCGCCGAGGCGCACGCCCCACGCGGCCCCGCCCAAGATGCGCATCCAGAGCGCGGCGGCGTAGAAGAAGAGCACCTCTTTGCCGGTGTAGGCGTGGATGAAAAGCGGCCGGTACGCCCCGGCGGCGATCTGCCGGGTGAGGACGACGTTGGCGGCCTCATCGTAGTGGAGGCCCAGCGGCACGCCCGCAGGCAGCCGCCATAAGCGCAGGGCGGCCGCGATCAACAGGGTGAGTATCATCAGCCAGCGAGCGGTTGATTTAGACACAACACGCATTATACGACATAGAAAAAGAGGGACAAGGCGGACCTTGTCCCTCTTCGAGATGAAAGTTGAGGTTAGTAACGATGCGTTAGGTTATTCTACCAGGCGGAGGAAGATGCGATTGTACAGCTCATCAAAGATATCGTCCAGCGCCGCAGCCTCCTCAGCGTGGCGGTGGATGCCGCCGGTTCTCTCAGCAATCGAGCCCATCAACTCCTGATCAGCGCCATCGCCCAGGGTGATGCCGAAGATGATGATCCCCTTATCCCGCGCCATATTCGCGAAATAGATGCTGCAATCGTGCGCACTGGAATCATTTTGCCCCGTCCAGAGGTCACTCATCCCTTCACACACACGGTTCTCGGGCCGAAGACCCAGCGTCTTGTTGGGTTGTCCATCGGTCATCAAGATGATGATGTGCGCCGCGCCCGGCCGGCCGTTATGCGGCGGCTCATGATCCAGCGCCTCAATCGCCTCCTCGAGCGCATCGGCGATGTTGGTACTACTATGGGCGTAGGTCTGATTGCGAGAGTTGAGGGTGTCGATGACCGTGTTGTTGATAACGTTTTTTGTGCATCCTTGACCGTGGGATCTAAGACAGAGCAGTTGCACAACGCGGTCCGCTCTCCCACTATAGGTGACCAGACCGATCTGATCGAAGTTAAAATCTAGCTTATTGATGAAGCGGATGGAGGCAGAGGCCGCGGAGGCGAGCGGTTGTTCGTCATCATAGAGATCATCCAGATAGCGATACCGTACCTCTTCCGGCAGGTTAGGATCGTTACAGTTGGGCGGGTTGTTATAGCCTGTCCCGCCGGGATACCCCCCAAAGCGAGCATCACAGGGATTACACGCGGCCCCCGTCCGATTGTTATCGATATAGTCGCGATTCAGTTGGGCTGCTTGATTGGAAAAATTCCAACTATCATCGTTGGTGATAACTATCCGATCCAGGGCAAATCCGGCGCCGCCCGCCCAGATGTTGAGGGTATAGGAATCACCGGCATCCATGTAAGTCCCGCGCGAACCATTTTCATAGTACAAGCGCGCCCAGTCCCAATTATTATTTTCTGCGCCATTATAACCATTACCCACGGGCGCGAGGTCATCGTCCGACCAACCTTTTGGCTGGCCATCCAAGCCCCAGTAAGTTTTCCGTCTCGCACTAGAGGAGCTCCCACCCTGGGCGCGAATCCAGACGTACCAGTCGCCACTTTCCGGCACGGTGAACTCGTAGTCCACGCGCGGGGCCGGATAGGGCCCCCCCAAGTCTAGGACCCATTGCGAATGGCTACACATTTGCCCATTGCTTATAGCATCCCAGTAACAATTTACACCGGAGCCATCCGTATTATACCCACCGATACGTCGCGGCGCGTGAGAGATGTACGCGCCACGGTCATCCCGGCCATAGGCGCCGGCATCACCCAGATACCAAGTATCTGGTTCATTAACCGCACCGTTGCGATTGAGGACCCAATAGGTGTAGCCCTTGCCGGGATAAGTAGCGCGGTGATAATCATTGCTGGCGTAGCCGTATTCCTCAGCCTCGATCAGGATATACGTGTCACCACCTTGCTCATACGGCCCATCACCGGCACCAGAGCACTGAATGGGCGGGCCATCCGGCGGCCCCCACCATGGCAGCGGCCAACGATCACCCTCTGGGTACAATTCCCCATTTACGGGCGTCCAACAGCCATAGCATAAGGTGAAGAACTCCATCGAGCCGGATTGGTCAAACGCCAATACAATATCCAGGTCTTTAATGTTCTCCGCCGTCGCGCGGCCAGCTACGGGAACACTGCCAAAGCCCAACAAGCCCATAAAGTGCATACGGACATTTTGAACAAGCTCGACCCGGAAACGGCTCCCATCATTCTCCTTGGCATTTAGCCGGATGATCATCGTAGCGTCCTCTGGATTCGCCGGGCCGGAGATATGTTGATAGGTCGGTTCACCCGTATTTCCCCCAGGAGCGGTTGCCACCTCCAAGCGGACGTTAGGATCTGAGCACGGGCTATCGATATCGACGGGAGAACTCAGGCCGCAGTCATAATCATTTTCGGCCAGATATTCCAAGGCGCGCAACCCGGCGGCATTCTCAAGGGGTAACTCCGAGGCTGCCGCCAGGGCGGCGGCATCAGCGGCGCGTTGGATTCGGACCCGCTCGATGTAGGCCAACCCCAGATCGACCCCTAACCCAACGAAGCCAACCAATGCAACAATGGCAAAGGCAACCAGAATAAGACTCTGCCCCTCTTCTCGCTGGAACGCAACTTTCTTCTTCATTAAAATTACCTCCTCGTTTTTGATGACCATCTCGGCACATCAATTAACTCTCATAGAAAATTCATAACTTAGAATCAATCGTCACCCGCATCGTGGAACGGAAATAGAGAGGCACAGGATTGGGAAGGGGAAGAATATCAGGATAATTCAAGATCAGATCATGATCAAGGTAAGTTTCTACGATGATGAGCTTATTGGAGTGTATGGCATACCCCTCATCTGACCGCAACGCATTGATTTCATCATTAATCGCATTATTTTCCTGCTCGATAAGACCAATGTTCAGCGCTTCATAATCATCGGGGAGGGTCCCCCTGATAGAACGCGAGAATTGATCTCCATTCTCAGCAGGAATCCGGGTGACGATAACGCAAAGGTTATCGTCCGTATCAAAGTAAGGCTCTACGACGCCGCCCTCATTACCGGACGTGCCTCCAGAGGCCACCACCCGGTCGATGACGGTATCGTCATCATAGCGTGGTCCTCGCGATGCCAAACGCACACCCTCACGATTGGCATTGGCTAACCGCATGTAGTCGAACATCGTAAAACCAACCTCGGTCAGTCCAATAGCGAAGAGTAACAAGAATGGAAGAACTAACGCCAGCTCAACCGTGCTTTGTCCCCTGATAATTTTTTGTACTTTCTTCTCCACTTTGGAAATCATGGTATCCCTCCTGAACGTGCTTCTCCCGTTTGTGCATCTACTTCCCAGGATTCTAATAATTCTCCCTCTGTGTTGAGGACATTGATCTGCCATACCAATTTACCGTCCTGTCGCTCACCCAGATGCATATAGAGGCTATGAGCCGCGTTATAGGCCCATAAGGACGCCCCTCGCGTCTTCCACCACCGATTCAGGACTTGCTCGCTATCCACCTGCCAAGCGTCGATGTCGATGGTGCGCTGTTCGTACAGCGCATTCTTCTCCCGGAGCACCCAAATCTTATCCGGTTGCACCAGGACGATAGCTAGTTTTCCTTGAGTGGCGGAGTACGCCTGAAAGCTCCAACCGCCACTCTGGGCCTCGTTCTTCAATCGAGAGGCAGAGATAGCCACCAATTGTGTGTCCGGCGCCCACTGTTGCACCCAAGGTAGCAACGCCTGATACGCCTCGCGGGCAGTCTTACCAGCTCCCACCTCAGGCGGCGGCCCATACACTGGAGTCGTCGTAGGCCCCGACCGGACAAAGCTGATAAAGAGCGCGGTTATGATAGCCAACAGAACCGTAGCAAGGGCTAGCAGCCAGAATTTACGTCTCATGAATCTCTGCCGTCGTAGAATGTCATCAAGAGCTTAATTAAGCTGCAGATTCACATCTTCGCGACGCTCATCGGCGGCCACGCTCACCTCCACGACAGCCGTGCGCAGCACATCGCCAATTGTCGCCTCCGCGTAGACGACATAATCACCAGGTGGGATGTTGTAGAAGCCATAGGTACCATCTTGAATGGTGATCGTATCGTAGACCTGGCCATTCTGAGCGTAGGCATAGACATCCGCGCCCTTAGGTACGGGTTGCCCCTGATAGGAAACAAGCCCGCCTATGGTTGCTGCCCCCGGTTCTGGGACCGGCTCCGGCCACTCAGTGCAAACTTGCGCGCTGAAGTTATCCAGATAAAAGAATGTGCCGTCATAGTCACCGTCGTGCGTAGCATCCCAGTAGATCCGCACCGTCTCGCCAGCGTAGTCCCCTACATTGAAATGATCCCCCAAGGACACAGATTTCAGTTCCCACGTCCCTGTAACCTCACTGCCATCCACAATATCTTGCGCCGGGACGATGCTATCATCACTGGTCGTCTTCAATTCCAATGTGACCTTATCATCAGGATCTGGGGCAACCGCATTGCTGCACTCCAAATTGCTCGCATCAACCAAATAGTAGCCCTCCACCACAAGGGTGGAAATCGAGTACACATCGGTTGGGAACTCAACATCCTGGTAGAGGTAAGGGTTCAAGTTGTTCTGGGAACAGGATGGTTGATAAGACCCCAAGGAGGCGTGCAGTCGCATCGCGAACGTCCCTTGATAGTGTTCCAAGGAGGAGCGGCGATAGGCCAACGGTTCCCCGGCCGTCCAGTATTCAAAGACCGTACTGGGGTTCCCCTCGAAGCTAGGAATCTCGATCAACTCCTGACACTCAATCAACCCCGGCGGCCTCGAGGGCGCGACCTCCGCCTCAGAACCGCGACAGACGCGGAAATCATCAACGATACCGGTGCCATAATCACTGTCGTAGGAAGCGTGCGCAATCCCCACTAGCCCTAAGTCCGCAGGCGCGGTATGTGTGGCATACCCTCCTCTCCAATCGCTGCCTTCTGGATCGTTAGCGTAGGAATAGTAATATCCGTAGTTATTTCCCTCGCGCACAATCCTGACCCAAACCGGTAAGTTAACCTGGCGATTGGCGGACCCATCCACCCGGACGGCTCCACCATCATAGTAATCTCGGTAGGCAGCCTGCTCGGAAGCGGGTTCCGTATTGTGCGTCATCATATTCATGATATACGGCGCACGTCGATCGGTGCTTTCACGCACGTGCAATCCTATCTTAGCCCAGTTACTGGTATCAGGTTCACTAATGACCTTGAGACGCGCATCAAAATCATCTTCCCAAGGGAGGTAGAGATAATACATATCATTGCTCCCGCTCCAAATGCTGGTGCCATCGCTCGTAATCTCCAACTCACCATTTCCATTGATGTTCGTGCTGCCATTGCACCTTATCTCCGCCGTTTCCCACTCGGGATCCAAGCCATCATTGAAATCATCCTCGAAACAGGTGGTAAAGGTGATCGGGCCAAAAGTATTATTATTCTCCTCGCTCTCCTCGATGTAATTGGTAGAATCGACTTGCGCCCAGAGCTTGTTCTCTCCAAGCTCACTGACCTGAATCTCCATCGTCAGCGTCTTGGATGCTAACGGCCCAAGGGTTTCCACCCATTGCTTCTCGCCGCCAATCTGGCCTACATAGGGTTCATTGGGCAAGTGAGGATAAACGTCGATATCGAACGGGCCACCTGTGACCGTCACGGCCTTGGTGTTCGAGATCTCCAAGGTAACGGCGAGCATCTCACCCGTCGCGATCTCCTCCACCGGGGCGCCAAGTTGCATGCTGGTAATGGTTAAATCTGGTTTGGCCGGCTTCACCCAGACGTTAGAGGAATGGGCCACCAAGGAGGTAGCCAAGCCGCAACCACCGGTCGTGTCACTCACCAAGCTGTGAGACTCGATGCGATATTCACCCGCTGCATTTTCCGGCACTTGAACCTCAACATCCAAGAGATCCCAGGTGTTAGGATCGACGACCAAATTGGTCTTCAATTGTTGTGTTATATTCACCGGCGGTTCGTCAGCGGTGGGACTGGGGCACCACCAGAGGGCATAATCGTTCCAATCTGGGTTGTGATCCCGTAGATGCACACCGATCACATCTAACGGCTCCGGTTGGTGATTTACAACGATGATATAGGGACCGCCGACCTCCCACTCTTTCACGGCGGAGTCGGAGGCCTCCCCAGCATCCTGATTACCGTCATCGTCGTCATCCGACCAAGCAACGATATTCGCGACCGTCGGCTCATTGGCGTAGATTGTCACGCTGGCTTCGCCCTGATTATTGGTCATCACGGTCACTTCCTGATCGACGCCGGTGCCGCTATAGTTGAAGTCACCGTTATCGGTGCTGAAGATAATCGGCGCCCCTGCAATATCCTGCGTCCCTTCGGTAAGATGCGCCACGATCTCATGGGCACGGTCATCCGGCAGCAGGTTGATGGCGCTTTCAAAGTTCAATTCCAATTCTCGAGGGGCTGGCGTTGGCGTCGGCCCTGCCGTTGGTGTCGGCTCTGCGGTCGGAGGTGGGCCTCCGGTAGGCGGCGCAACGGGCGTAATAGGGCGTGGCGTCGGGGGTAGTTGTGAACCCAAGGCCGATTCAACACCCTCATTGATCATCTCAAAGTCGCTATCCACCTCGACCTGGGCCCACGGGAAGATCGCACCAAAGAACATCAACTCGACGTTGTGAATCACCTGGACCCGTACAGGGAGGCCGGGCAAACCGGGCTTGTCGATCTGTTCCGGTTCATCATAGCCCTGAAACCCCCACACGCGCACGCCGAACATCCCTGGGGTGTTCAGATTCGTGCTAATGCAGGATTCGTCCAAACAATAGGCCGAGACACGCAAACCTGTCGACGATTCCTGTGCCCGCCGCTTGATCAAGGCTACGCGTCGCTGGTAATACTCCTCATCCCCCTCCGAGCCGCCGCCTGAGGGGCACATCGGCCAACTCTGATTATCCGCGCCGAGACACTGACCCTGCACCGGCTGATACGTCACAGCAAAACGCGCCGCCTCACGGGCGGCGTGATTCACTGACAAATAGCCCTGCACTACCATGGCAGCGTCAATAATCGTAGCAAATAATAAAAGTAATATAGGAAGTACAAGCGCGAACTCGACCAATGCTTGTCCTGGTTTATTTAAGCGCATATTACCCTTCCTCCCTAATCTTATCTGATAAAGCGATCTCTTGATCACCCAACTTAGATTATAAAATGTATTTACAAGAAAGCCAAACTGTCTCTCTGAAATCTACAAACCCTAATGTATATCCTTTAAAATAATCCAAAAATAGCTAGATTTGGAACATAGCCACCCCTTGTTTTAGCCCGTCTCTACCTATTATATCGCATATCCCCCGCTCTCGGTTACGTCGACTTCCCATTAATCCCGATCTTAATGGAAATTTCATGAAATTGGGAATTCGAAGTAGATCGACCGGGAAAATTGCCTCAGTTACGCAAGAACGTGCTTAATCAAGTTCAAGGCAAACGAAGTTAGGGTTGATGTGCGCGATAAATCGCTTAGCGTGCAATCTCGTGGATCGTAGATACCTCAGACTTACTTCGTTTGCCCAAATTCGACGTATCTGGACGGCTGTCTCAAGCGATATATAATATGAGGGTGCAAGGATATCTTTGCGAAATTTATCAATTGAAAGTCCACGCACGATAAAATCTATGCACCCTCTTGAAGAAAGTAAGTTGATCCAATGTGCCAAGGCAGGCGATCAATCGGCCCTCAGCGATCTCTACGAACGTTACGTGGATGATATCTACCGCTTCCTCTTCTATCGCACCGGCGATGAAATGGTCGCAGAAGACCTGACGGCGACGGTCTTCACGCAGATGATCACCGGACTGCCCAAATACGAGGATCGTGGTTTGCCGTTTGGCGCGTGGCTCTTTCGCATCGCGCGGTCACGGCTGGCCGATTATTGGCGCGGCGTCGAGCGGCGGGAACGACGACAAGCCCAGATCAAGCAACGCGAGGCCTTGAAGATCGATATGGCGTCGCATCCGCTGGAGGATCGCTTTGATCACGAGGGTCTCCAACAGGCCTTCGAATATCTCACCGAGGCGGAACGCGAGGTGGTGTTTCTTCGATTTGCCGGCGGGTTGAGCAACAAAGAGATCGCGACGGTGACCCACAGCACTCACAACGCTGTGAAGAGTATGATGTTCCGCGCTTTGAAGAAGCTGCGCAAGATATTAGAACGCAAGGCGTCGTTTGCACAGGAAGCATGAGAATAGGTATTTTAGGTGCCTTTAGGTGCCTTTAGGTGCCTTTAGGTGCCTTTAGGTGCCTTAATGAGAGGAGATTGTATCTATGAAGGATCAGAGGGATAACCAGACAGCAGAACCGTTTGCCGATCTAAGCGCTTTTCTGACCGATACGCTGGCCGAGGGAGCGAAGGTCTCCCCAGCGGCCCGACGCCGCATCTGGCAGCAGGCCACCGCGCCCAAGCCATCTCCAGCACCGCGACGCCGACGTCGCCCGCTGTCGCGCTGGGCGTACGCATTCACCACCATCACCATCGTATTGGGATTCCTGGGCGGCTACGTGGGGACCGTGCTGGCCTCCGGGGCTAACATTCCTGGAGATCCCCTCTACGAGTTGGAGCGCCAAGTCGAAGAGGTCTGGCTCACCCTCACCCCCTCCGATCAGCGCAGCGAGGTGCAGTTGGTCTTGCTGGAGCGCCGCATTTACGAGGCGAAGGCCCTGCTCCAGGCGAACCGCGAGGCGCCGCCCGGCATCTTCCAGGAGATCGATCTGCTTTTCGTGGCCGTCACGGAGGATGGCTTAGATGAAGCGATGCTCCTTTCGCGTCTCACCGACTATCGAGAGATCCTCTATACGCTCAAGGAGCAACATCCTGCTGTGTGGGGTCTGCGCGATGCGCTCCAGACGGCCAACACCGTCATCGAATCCCTGGGCGGGACGCCCACCCCGCTACCCGATCCGCCAGAATAAACGCGCATTCCATAGCATACTGAGCGAGCCTGCGATAAAGCTTCATCGCAGGCTCGCTTTTTGGTTGTGTTTAAGCCACATGCCGGTACAATTTATCTCAACCTTGTGAAGATTGTCGATGATCTTGAGGACAGCACAATATCCAATAGATCACAAGACGGGTAACCCAGAAATTCTTCTTGCGCTTTCGCAAGATTTAATAAACAGAAGACAACACAGGAGATAACATAATGATGGAAAAAACGCAAATCCCCCCGATCCCCATGGAAGAGACTTTAGAATTTCTAGTTGGCCTGTTGAACACACCCAGCCCCACAGGCGACACCGCCGCTGCCCTGGACTACGTCGCGGCGGCGATGAAAGATCTGCCCGTGACCTGCGCCGAAACGCGCAAGGGTGGCCTGCGTATCACCTGGACAAGCGATGCGAACGACGATGCCTACCCGCGCGCGCTGACCGCCCACATCGATACGTTAGGCGCGATGGTGCGCAAAATCAAGGAAAACGGGCGCTTGCAGCTCACGTCGTTAGGCGGCTTCGACTGGCACGCCGTCGAGGGCGAGGGTTGCACCGTCGTCAGCAGCGAGGGGCTGACCTACCGCGGCAGCATCCTGCCCACCAAAGCCTCCGTCCATATCCACGGCAAAAAGGCGGTCGATCTGGAGCGCAGCGAGGAGAATTACGAAGTCCGCTTGGATGCGAAGACCAGCGATAAAAAGGGAACCGAGGAACTGGGCATCCAGGTCGGCGATTTCGTCTACTTCGATCCGCGCGTAGAATTGAACAACGGCTTCATCCGCTCCCGCCACCTGGACGACAAGGCCGGCGTCGCCGCGATCTACGGCGCGCTGCTGGCGCTCCATCAAGCGGAGAGGACGCCGCGCTATGATGTCACGGTCCTGATCTCCAACTACGAGGAGGTCGGCCACGGCGCGTCAAGCGGCTTCCCGGCGGATGTGGAGGAGTTGGTCGCGGTCGATATGGCCGCCGCCGGCGATGGCCAGCAATCCGACGAATTCACCGTCGGCATCTGCGCCAAGGATTCGGGGGGGCCATATCACTTAGGTCTGCGGCGCCGGCTGGAGAAGCTGGCCAAGACCCACGAGATTCCCTACCGCACCGACATCTATCCACACTACGGCTCCGATGGCGAGGCCGCCTGGCGCGCGGGCTTAGATACCAAGGTCGCGCTGATCGGGCCAGGGGTGGACGCCTCGCACGCCTACGAGCGCACGCACCGCGATTCCCTGGAGGCCTCCGCGCAGCTCCTCGTCGCCTACTTGATGAGCGCCAGCGAATGAGTCCCCATCAGCCCCGCTGGATCCGCTACGATACAACGCCGCGCCCCGACGCGCAGCTCTGGCTCCGCGCGATGCAATTCGCCGGGCAGGATTTGTGGGAACAGGGAATCCATCTGGTGCCCGCCAACCTCCTGGCCATCCTGCTGGCGCCGATCTTAGTCTTCACGCCGCCCGTGCTGAGCAGCCTCTGGTGGGTCGCGATGCAGGCCGCGCAGGAGGAGGTCGTCACCTTCCGCGATATGTTCGACTACGCCAAAACCCACATCCTCCCCGCCTGGCTACTGACGACGATTAACGCCTCCGTCTATGGCATCATCCTGCTCAATCTGATCTTCTACGGCGCCTCCGCCACCCCCCTACCCTTTGAGGCGCCGACGTGGGTCTATACCCTGCTGGTCACTTTCTGGATCTTGGCCGGCCTGCTGTGGACGGTGACCTGGCTCTTCGCCGCCGGCCTGATGGCGTGGGAATCCGCCGATGTGACCGTGAGCCTGGTCGGCGCGCTGCGCCTGATGCGCCGCCATCCCATCTATGTGATGCTGACGGCCCTGCTGATCGTCGTGTTGCTCATCCTCAACTATTTTCTGCGCGCGCTGTGGCTCGTGTTCACCTTCGCTATCTTGGCTCTGATCTCGGTGCGGAGTGTGCAGGTGTTGGTCTACGGCATGCCCGTCTCCACCCCGACGAAAGAACCAGATCGCTACCGGTTCAACTTGGATCGAAAAGGCGAGAAAGAGAGCGAGAAGCATGGAGAGCGGCCCGACACAGCGGAGGCTCCTCCAAAAGCTTCATCGGAGGTGCCTGATGCTTGATTGGACCCTGCCCTACCTGACCGAGGATCTGCCCGGCGTCGGCGGCGTGATCCGCCAGGAGATCGAGGACTTTATCGTCGAGGAGGCGCCGGCCTACGAGCACACCTTCTTCCGCGTCCGCAAGCGCGACGCGCCCTCGATGGCGCTGCTGAAAGAGATCGCGCGCCAGTTGGGCGTCTCCCGCCGGAAAATCAGCTGCGCCGGCCTGAAGGACGCCCGCGCCGTCGCGGAGCAGACCTTCTCCGCGCACTTCGTCCCGCCGGAGCGGATCATGGCGCTGGAACTGGAGAACGCGGAGGTACTGTGGGCCAAGCTGCACACCAACAAATTGCGCACCGGCCATCTCAGAGGCAATCGCTTCACGCTGCGCCTGCGCGAGGTCGCGCCCGACGCCGCCGAGCGCGCCGAGGCCATCGCTCAGGTGCTACTGGCGCGCGGCGTGCCCAACGGCTACGGGCGCCAGCGCTTCGGCAACTACGGCGACAACGCCGAGATCGGCCTCTGCCTCCTGCGCGACGACGAAGCGGGGATGGCGGAGCACGGCCTGCGCCGCTACCCCTCGCGCCGGATGCGACGCTTCTTCATCAGCGCGCTCCAATCCGCACTCTTCAATCAGGTGCTCGCCCGGCGCATCCAGGCCGGCACGATGGACGACCTACTGTTGGGCGACATCGCCAAGAAGGAGGACACCGGCGGCCTCTTCATCGTCGAGGATGTGGCCGTCGAGCGCCCGCGCGTCACGGCGTGGGAGATCAGCGCCACCGGCCCGATCTACGGCTACAAGATGTTCGCGCCGCACGACGAGGCAGCCGCGCTGGAGGCCGAGATCCTGGCGGCGGCGAATCTCACGCCGGAGGAGTTCCGGCCCGTGCGCGCCAAGGGCACCCGTCGCCCCCTGCGCTACTATCCCGACGGCCTGAGCTATCGGATGGAAGATGAGCAGACGTTGGTCGTCTCGTTCTTCGCCCCGAAGGGCGCCTACGCTACGCTGCTCCTCCGCGAGTTGATGAAGGACGACGTCAATTTGGAGGAGGATGAAGATGAGGAGTAGGGAGTAAGGGATTAGGGAAGTAGGGGCGGCAAGCAAATCACCAACTGGACGCGGCACCGGCGCTGGGTCGAGATCCAAAGCAAAGATGGCCCTCTGCGCATCCCCGTGCTCTCGCTGGCCTATGAATACCGGGCCTATCTCCAGATGGGTCGCCACGAGAAAGCCGCGCGACTGAAGGCCTTCCTCGAAGCGCAAACGTAAACAGCCCCGAAGGATTTCTCCTTTAGGGCACCCTTCGGGGCCTGTTCTGAAATTCGTCTCAACTCACTTCAAAAAGGCCGCCAGTTCAGCCATCTCGCTCCAGGATAGAAGAAACTCATCACGAGAGGCAGAGACCGGTCCTTGAGCCAAGGCCGGATCATAGTAGGTAATACGGCCAGGGCCAACATTTACGACCAAGACGGTGTGTTGAGTACGAATATCCCCCCACCCCGGTAAAGCAGGCGTTGTCGTCAGAGCAACGATAACCGCCATATTGTTATCCAGCGCGGCTACCAGCGCTTTCACTCCGCCCCACTCAGTGATTTGCACTTCATCCACCCACTTTTGTAGGCGTTTCACCCGCGAGAAAGGCGTCCCAACACCTACGCGCGTGCCCAAGATTTGAGCCAACTCTCCTTGGGCCGTCTCGATGCCTAATTGAGCCAGCGCCATCTGCCCACAGGCGGGCAAGCAATAGCCCAGGGTGAGTTGTTGAACGTGCGCAGGGCGGTCAAGTGGCGGCATTGGCCTCAGCTACCAGGGATTCGACCTGTTCCAGCAGGTCGGCGCGCTCTTTCTCAGTCAGCGACACTGCCCCTGTGTGCGCATCCACCGTCACGATAATCATCAGCGTGCCATCGAAAAGGCGATAGGGGACGCGCCAATGTGGCTCAGGCTTGGGCGCCCAGATGGGATCATCGCTGCTCAAAGCACAACCGACCAAATCGCCAAACAGAGCTTGGTCGGCGGCTCGACGCGCTTCCCCGGCAGATATCTGCTCCTGCTTCGCCAACAACCTCTGATAACGCTCGTAACTTTCGACACTCATCAGCACCGCCATAGGTTCCCCATCCTGCTCCAAGACAACGGGATGTCTGAGATCAACTGTGGAGCTCAATGAGGTCAAGTAGTCCGCTGCGGTCTCTTTTATCTGCTTCGATTCACTCATAGCTCTGTGCACTCCTTAACCATGACTTGATTTCATTATAACCCGGCACGTTACTTCTTGCCAAATTTTGATGGTCACCAACTCTCCAACGCTAACAGGCCTGGAAGGTTCGCGTTTCTACGTTATAATGCTTTCCATATATGACAATGAAAACGATGACATCGATAATACCGCAGACAATAACGAAGAAACACTTGGGATGGTTGATTATCGCGTTGGGCCTGGGCGCCGACGCGGCGCTTTTAGCAGCGGGACGACTGAGCGGCGGGCAGTGGAGCGGGATCGGGCCGGTGGAGCGGGTGATGTTACTGGCCGGCCTGGGCGTCGCGGCGCTGGGCGCGCCGCTGCTGCTCTGGGGCGGCGATGTGCC
>JAAAOZ010000357.1 GCA_009908585.1 Chloroflexota bacterium | reverse complement strand
CGGCCTGGGCTTGATCTTCCTCGTCCACTACTTAGATCCAATGGTACGCGAGCGCGCCGAGGTCGAGGCGTTGGATCTGCCGGTGCTGGTCAGCATCCCCACGCGCCGTCGCTTCCCGTTCTCGCTCTTTACGACGCTACCGCTGCCGGTATCGATCAGGGCGCCAACAAAAAAGAGGACTGGATAGCTCCAGTCCTCTCGCTTGAAAAGAATGCCGTCGCGGGTTAATTTAACCCCAGGATGCGGTCGATCTTCGGGCGGTTGAATCCAACGATAACTTTGCCGCCGATCTTGATTACCGGCACCCCCTGTTGCCCGCTCAAGCGCACCATATCGCGCGCGGCGCTGCGATCCCGGGAGACATCCACATCCCGAAACTCCACACCCTTCTTCTTCAGGTAGCGCTTCGCGCTCCGACAATGCGGACACGTCGGCGTAGAAAATACAATGACTCTCGGCTGTCGTTTCTGCTTTTGCATCACATTTCCTCCCACAATATTGATTAATAGTGTCATTGTGCTACACTCTCATCTTAGCTGAAGCTCAAGATTTGTCAAACGAAGGCCGAGAGTGCTAATCTAACAACGGGTTTTATATTTGCGTATTTTATTGCTGAAGAGGAGTTATTGCTATGAAATGCCCTCATTGTCATTCTACCGATACCCGCGTCATCGATACCCGGCACGATGCGCAGGGGAATGTTCGGCGTCGTCGGGAGTGTAAGAAATGTGATAAGCGTTTCTCCACGCTGGAGCGGACGATCCTCACCACGCCGTTGGTCATCAAGAAGGATGGCCGGCGCGAGGAGTTCGATCACGACAAGCTTATCAGCGGGTTGCGTATCTCCTGCGCGCGCCGGCCCATCGGCGCCGATGAGTTGGAGCGCATCGCGGATCGTGTAGCCTATGCCATCCGCCAGACCGGGCGCACGGAGATTCCCAGCCAGATGATCGGCGATTTGGTCATCGATGAATTGCGTCAGATGGATGAGGTGGCCTACATTCGATACGCCATCGTCTACATGGGGCTGCGCGATCTGGAGGCGGTGCGGCGGGAGATCGAGCGCCTGCGCAGTCAGCATTAAAAACCCACCAGGGCGAGATCGGAGCCTCGTGGCTCAAACCTCGCCCTAGTGCGTTCACGTTGATAACCTTCCCGGAAGCTAAGTCTATCCTTGCGAAGGTTACGCAAGTGACCTCAAATAATCTGTATTAGGTCAACGAGCCGGTTAATCTGTTTACCAGAGCTTCCGTGACCCTTCGCAAGGGTTCCCTAAATTGGCTCTGAGTAAACTAATTTTTCACTCTTCTGTAGCTTCCGGAAATGTGATTTACAATTCTTTTAGGTAATCTCCACGATTTTGAAGTTGATCTCACCGGCGGGCGCTCGCACCGCGACGGTATCGCCGACTTCGCGGCCCAACAGCGCTTTCCCCAGCGGCGATTCATTGGAGATTTTCCCCTTGGCCGGGTTAGCTTCCGTCGCGCCGACGACGTGGTAGGTCTCCTCGTCGTCGTAGCCCTCCTCGATGACGGTCACGTGGCTTCCCAGGCGGACGTGGCCATCACCGCCGTCCTCGCTCTCTTCGATGATCACGGCGTTGCGCAGCTTGGCCTCCAACTCCTGGATGCGCCCTTCCAAGAAGCCTTGCGCCTCTTTCGCCGCGATATAGTCCGCGTTCTCCGAAAGATCGCCCTGTTTGATGGCGGCGTGCAATCGCGCGGCCAGCTCCGGCCGTTTGACGTTGACCAATTCATCCAGCTCTGCGCGTAAATTCTTCTCTCCCTCTTCCGTTAAATAAATGGGTTTCGACATCCTTCATCCTCCAATCTAGCGTCAATAATCTTTAGATTTTTCTTTAAGGTGCAACGCACTTGTATCTACTGATGAGAGGTAGATGTGTATTTTGAAATTTTGAAGAAGTGCGTTGCGCCTGATTGCTCTCAAAATCAAAAAGCCCCCTGGTTGAGATTTGAGACCAGGGGGCCACAAATCCTACGTTATGATCATGTTGTCCTGCTCTCTACGATAAAGGGCGCGCGCGGTAACGTCGTCAACGTCTCCGCGCCCTGGAGTGTGACGACGACATCATCCTCGATGCGCACGCCGCCCAACTCCGGCAGATAGATGCCCGGCTCGACCGTGAAGGTCATCCCTGGCGCCATCGACCGGTCGTTGCCGGCCACGATGTACGGCGATTCGTGCGCCTCCAACCCGATGCCGTGCCCGGTGCGGTGCATAAAGTGTGGGCCGTAGCCCGCCTCCTGGATCACGGCGCGGGCCGCTGCATCGATGGCCTGGGCCTCGACGCCCGGCTCGACGGCGGCGCGTCCCGCCTCGTTGGCGCGCAGCACAATCTCGTGGATCTCGCGCATCTTGCCGCGCGGCTCGCCCAAGACGACCATCCGCGTGATGTCGGAGGCGTAGCCATCGACGAGGGCGCCCCAATCCACCACGATCCAATCCCCGGCCTTGAAGGGCCGATCTCCCGGCACGGCGTGGGGGAGGCCCCCATTCGGGCCGCCCGCGACGATCGGTTCGAAGGCCAAG
>JAAAOZ010000378.1 GCA_009908585.1 Chloroflexota bacterium | reverse complement strand
ATCTCGCCGGAGAAGAGCGCCTCGAAGAGCGCCTTGCCGGCTTGCTCAGGTTTAGAGCGACCAAGCGCAAGTGAATCTTTTCTGATCAACCCCGTAAAGTTACTGCCGTCTCCCAACATTGCACTGACGAAGTACGCCTGCGGATCGCTCGACGTCAGCAAAGAGATTTCGAGTGTGGTGTAAGGCTCGGCAGGCTCAATATCCATCCGCGTTGATAATGTCGCAGCGATCTGAATATCCTCCAACTGCGACACGGGCTGCGAGATTTGCGTCAGCTTCGCCTCCCATCTCTCGATCTCCGCGCGTAACTCACGCCGCTTCCGAGAGGCATACGCCGGATCGGCCCAGCCGCGCTGTTCGTGCTCGTCGAGTTGCTTCAGATCACGCTTGCAGCTCTCGATCCTATCTTGGATCAGCGCCGGTTCCAACTCCCCGGTCAGATCTTTAAGCGTTTTCCGACAGGGATCGGTTTCAGCATATTGCTCGCTTGCCACGATCATAAAGAGGATCAGGGCATTTTCCCCGTTCGTGTTCCACGCATCGAGCAAAAATTGGATCAGGAAGTTCACGCGCAGCAACCGGCTCGATCCCTCCGGCAGACGGTTGCGCCACTGCACAATGCGCGGATCGGCAAAGATGGCGCGCAGTTCCTCGTTACTGCCAAACGGCCCACACTCCATCAAGGCTTCTCGGACTTTGTTGAGTAAAAATGGCGGCATCGACACGGTAGATTCTCCTTATGGCTAATGAAACTCGCTATTCGATAAATTCACGCCTCGCGGGCGGCGTCCATCAACTCCTGGCGACGGCGCCGATAAGCGAGGATGGGGCGATCTCCCTGGATCAATTGCTCGCCGATCCGCAGGCCGCTGGGTTTGGGCACCTGCGTCACGACGACGCGGCGATCCTGATGGGCGACGATGCGGTTGAAGGGCATGGATAACGTGGCGACCAACTGGCCCAAAATCGGCACGGGGAGGAATTTCTGGTAGAAGCGCAGATAGAGCAGGGTGTGCGCCTCATCCACCGGGACGAAGGCCGCTGCCACGCGCACATCCTCGCTGATGTGGTTCTCCCACAGGTTGGGGAAGATGAACTCCAGCTTGAAATCGCGATCCGTGGGCGGCGCCGGCACCTCGTTGGGCTTGCGCGGGGGCGTGCCGTCATCGGCGCGGTTGAAGACGTAGACGTAGAACATATCGTCATCCACCCACTGGACGCCGGGGCCATCGACGACGGTGCGCCCGCCGCGCCCGATGGTGTTGTGATGGACGAAGGGCAGATGCACCACGTCGAGCTGATTTTCTATGACGCGGGAGTAGTGCGCATCCCAGGGATCGTAGACCTTGCCGTAGACGAAGGCCTCGTCGTCGAGGTCATCGAAGAAGCGCGGCGGCGCCAACGTCTCCGGCGGCGCCTCGCCCCACCAGATCCAGACGAAGCCGTGCGCCTCGTGGGTGGGATAACTGAAGACGTGAAAGCGATCCGCCACCGGCGCCTGCCAGCCCTGGGCGGGGATCACCTGCACTTTGCCAGAAGTATCGTACTCAAAGCCGTGGAAGGGACATTGCAATCGCCCGTGGACGATCTCGCCCTTGCTCAACGCCACGCCGCGATGAATGCACTTATCGCGCAGGCAGCTCACTTTCCCCGCGTCATCGCGCCAGAAGACCAGCTTCTCTCCCATCCGCGTCACGCCGACAGGCTTATCTTTGATCTGATCGGAGTCCATCACCACGTACCACTGATTGGGAATCATCGTTGCACCTCGCCTCCAGGTAAGGTTTTGATTGTTGTTTACATCACTTACGAAGGGGAACCAAGCACAAAAAGGAAGAAGCTGCCCGCGACCAGCGCGCAACTCAGCAGACAGCCGACGGAGAGCACCAGGAGGATGCCGCCCGCGATTAGCATCGCGCGCTCGCGCTTTTGGGGATCTTGCTCGATCTCCATCCCGGCCTCGACCAATAATCCCAAGATAAATTCCAAGATCAACGCGCCAAATCCCATATCATCCTCCCAAAATCATTATAATGCCGTCCATCATAGAACACAAGCAAAATAAAAATGCCGCTCCTTCTGGAAAAGGAACGGCATTGTGTATTTTCGCAATCAGAGCCTCACTCACAAACGAAGACGCTTCACGCTGGTTCCACATCCTCGGCGAGGCGGAGGTGCAACTCCTCCAATTGGCGCTGCGACACGGGCGACGGCGCGTTCGCCATCAGATCGGTCGCGCGCGTCGTCTTGGGGAAGGCGATGACCTCGCTGATGCTATCCTCGCCCGCCAGGATCATCACCAGGCGGTCGATGCCCGGCGCGATGCCGCCGTGCGGCGGGGCGCCGTAGGAGAAAGCCTCCATCATATGGCCGAAGCGCGCCTCGGCCTCGACTTCCGAATAGCCCAGCACGCGGAAAATATCGCGCTGGATGTCGGGATCGTGCACGCGGATGCTGCCGGAGGCGATCTCATATTCGTTGCAGACGAGGTCGTAGGCATCGGAGAGGACGGCGGTCGGATCGGCCATCATCTCCTCGTAGGAGTTGGGGC
>JAAAOZ010000081.1 GCA_009908585.1 Chloroflexota bacterium | reverse complement strand
GGACTGGCCTTTCAGTTGAGGCCGAATCCAACTTTTGATAGATGTGAAGGGCAGACATAACTGTTACCATGATTGCCATTACAGTCCGCCCCCACCCCAACCCTCCCCGCACACGGAGAGGGAGAACACAGAGATTTTTGAAGCAATCCTGTTAATCTTGTTAATCCTGTCTGTTTTATTTTCGGAGGAAAGAGATATGAGTCAAGCAAATCACTTCGTTATCGAAACCGAGGGCTTGCGCAAAGCGTATGGGGAGGTGCAAGCACTGCGGAACGTGAACCTGAAGGTGCCACAACATTCCATCTTTGGCTTCCTCGGCCCGAACGGGGCCGGCAAGACCACGTTGATGAAGCTCCTGCTCGGCCTGGCCCGTCCTTCGGGCGGCACGGGCACGATCTTCGGGCACGATATTGTGAAGGAAAGCGTCGCTATCCGCGAGCGCGTCGGCTATCTGCCCCAGCATCCCCAGTTCATCGAGTATATGACGGCGCGCGAGAACCTGCACTTTGCCGCCCGGTTCTTCTTCAGCGGCCCGCAGGCTCACATCGCGGCGCGCTGTGACGAGATGCTGGCGCTGGTGGGCCTCTCCGACAAGGCCGACCGCTCGATCAAGGGCTTTTCGGGCGGCGAGAAGCAGCGTCTAGGGATCGCGCTGGCGCAGATCAACGCGCCCGACCTGCTCATCCTGGACGAGCCGGCTTCGGCGCTTGACCCGGTTGGGCGGCAGGCCGTGCTCGACGTGATGCAGCGTCTGCGGGAGCGCACGACCATCTTCTACTCCACGCACATTCTCGACGATGTCCAGCGCGTCAGCGATACGGTGGCGATTCTGAACCACGGGGAGCTGGTCGCCAGCGGGCCAATCGAGCAGATATCGAGCGGCAAGGATGGCGTGGTCTATACGGTGGGGATCAAGGGCCAGCGGCGTGATCTGGGTGAGCGCCTGGCCGAGTTGCCCTGGGTGACGCACACGACGGTCGCGCAGCGCAACGGCACGAGCCTGTGGCAGGTCAGCGTGAGCGATCCGGTGGCGGCGGAGAAGGACTTATTGCGCTACGCAATGGCCGACCCGGCGGTCGTCGTCACCGAGTTCAACCGCAAGACGTATGAATTGGAAGAAGTGTTTATGACGATTGTGCAAGGAGGGGGCAATGTTCGCTAATTTGGAGCTACAGAAGGCCGAAGAATGGGACGGATTGCGCGGTTTTTCCAATCTATTGCGTAAGGAAACCCGATCCTGGTGGGGCACGCGGCACTGGTGGATCAACGCGCTGCTGTGGACGGTGTTGCTAGGGGGCCTGACGGCGATTATGCTGTTTGCGCCCAACGAGGAGGTGTTGGAAGCCTCGGCGGACGAGATCGCTCAGGCGGGCGGGATCACGGGCTACACGCTGTGGATTGGCTTGAATGTCTTCTTCCAGTTCGGCGTTTCGGTCGTGGGGGTTGGCACCATCATCTTGTCGCAAGACCTGATCATCGGCGAGCGGCAGGACGGCGTCGCCGCGTGGTTGCTTTCGAGGCCGGTGACGCGCAGCGCTTACATTTTGGCCAAGCTCACCGCCCATGCGTGGCCCATCCTCATCCTGTTGGTGGGATTGCCGGGCCTCGTCGTCTACGGCCTCCTGTCCCTGCGACTGGGCGCGCTGTTCCCGCTGCTCCCGTTCCTGTCGGGCATGGGCATCATGGTCGCGCACACCATGTTCTACTTCACGCTGACCTTGATGTTGGGCACGTTCTTCAACAGCCGTGGCCCAATTCTGGGGATCGCGTTAGGCTCGGTCTTGGGCGGGGGGCTGCTCAGCGGCTTGATCCCGGCGCTGTTGTACGTCACGCCCTGGAAGCTGGCGGATGTCGCTTGGGCGACGGCTACCGGCCAGGCTGTGCCCACTGAGATGGCGCTGCCTGCGCTCGTTGCCACCGTGCTGTGGAGCATCGTGTTTGTCTGCGCGGCGCTGGTGAAGTTTGAGCGGGTGGAGTATTAAAACGAGATACTTACGCACTTAGACAGGATTCACAGGATGAACAAGATTGTTGAACCCTCTCTTTTCATCCTGTTAATCTTGTGAATCCTGTCAGTAGTAAGCAAACAACGTAACGACGGTAGATAATGAGAAGTTTATACGAGGAGTATTGAAAATGCTTGACTTACTCAGGAGTATTTGGTCGAATTGGCGTATCGGGCTTGCCGCGACGGCGGCCCTGGCTGCGAGTGCGGGGCTGCTGAGCGCGTGGCTGACGCCACGCGGCCCGATCACAGCGACCCAGACACTGACGACGATGGTCGTGGCGCTCGCGGTGGGCCTCGTCGCCGGGCTGGTGATGGGCAACCGGTGGAGCCTGTTGGTCGCGCCCATCGTCTTTGTCGTGGTCTTCGAGCTGGCGCGTCTCGGTGTCAATGGCCCCACGGTCGATGCCATCCACCTCAACTCGGCCTACGGCATCATCGCCTTTGTCCTGGGACGGGGCTTCCACGCCGTTGTCGCCCTGCTGCCGATGCTGCTCGGCGCGACCTACGGCGTCTGGTTGGCGTCCCTGATGAACAAGACCCCGGTGGCCTCGATGGGCGTCGTCGGCTGGATCGTGATCGGCCTCGTCACGGTGGGGATGGTCGCGCTGGCCGTGGCCTTCGCCCGGCCTGGTTTCACATCGCCCATCGTCGGCCCCGACGGCGACCCGCTGCCGGGCAGCGTCGCCGAAATCACCACCGTCCCCCTGGGCGGCCACGAGCAGACGGTGATGATCCGTGGCCGGAGCGCCGATAACCCCGTCCTCCTCTACCTGGCGGGCGGCCCTGGCGGCGCCGACCTGGGCGCGATGCGCGCCGATGTGGGGGCGGATAAACTACATCCGTTGGAACAGCACTTCGTCGTCGCCACCTGGGAGCAGCGTGGGGCGGGGAAGTCCTACGCCGCCCTCGAGCCGGTCGAGACGCTGACGCCGGAGCAGATGGTGCGCGACACCGTCGAGCTGACGAACTACTTGCGCGAGCGCTTTGGCGAAGAGAAGATCTACTTGATGGGCAACTCGTGGGGAACGCTGCTCGGCGTCCTCGTCGTGGAGCAGCATCCCGAACTCTTCCACGCCTACATCGGCACCGGACAAATGGTCAGCCCGCGCGAGACAGACCGGATGTTCTACGAGGACACGATGGCCTGGGCGGAGGAGACCGGCAACGCGGCGCTCATCGCGGCGTTGCAGCAGAACGGGCCGCCGCCGTATGATGACCTGCTGGCCTACGAGCCGGCCATCTCCCACGAGCACGACTGGAATCCCTACCCGGAGCTGGATATGAGCAAGGAGATGCCGAACAACCTCTTTGTGCCTGAGAACTCGCTGATCGACCGGATCAACGGGCTGCGCAGCTTCTTGGAGACATTCTCCGTGCTCTACCCGCAGATTCAGGACATCGACTTTCGGGAGGATGTGCCGTCCCTGGAGGTGCCGGTCTATATTGTGCTTGGCCAGCACGAAGCGCGGGGACGCGCAGTGCTCGCCAAGGCATGGTTCGAGATGCTGGCAGCGCCATCGAAGGAGCTGATCATCTTCGAGCACTCCGGCCATCGCCCTTCGTTCGAGGAACCAACGGCGTTCGTCGATGTGATGAATCGGGTCGTGGAGGCCACGTACCGATAAGACTCGGCTGCCAAGGTCCGTGAATTCCTGAAGAGCCAAACTTATCTCATACGCTACCACGCAAAACCTCCCCGGTATATCTTCTACCGGGGAGGTTATCAGTTTTTGCCTGATCGGGTGACCAGATGGGCCGTTGACTGTTCCTCTATGCCTCTGCGGGCGCCAAGTTTCGCAGCAAGATCACGCTGACGATCAGGCTGCCGATGCCGAGCGCGCTCCACAATCCGGCCTGCGCCAGATCATCGGAGGCGCCGGATTGCACTGCCGAGATGGTGACGGCGGTCAGGGCCAGCATATAGGCCGCGCCCTTGACGTTGACGATGGTCGCCAGGACGTAGCCCCACGGGCGGCGTTGCCACAGCCAGATCGCTCCCGCGATGAACCACGGCACCACCATCGTGAGATCCAAGGCGAAGACCACGTTGGTCGCCTTGTCCGTCAGTGTGATGATCTCCGGCAGCGTGCCGGTGAAGACGAAGCTGAGGGATTGGGAGGTGTAGACGAACGTCAGGCCCAGAGCCACGAAGAGCATAAAGCCCGCGATCCCCTTGGTCGGCGTGCTGGCTCGGAATCGCTGGCCGATGTCGCTGATATCTAGGCCGATCAGCCCGTAGATGAGGGCGAAGAGCGAGAGATCGAAGAGCGCGACGTAGATCAGAAAGAAGCTGTTGAACGCGGTCCCGAAGAGATAGTACGAGAAGTTGTACAGCGTGTAGGCGATCATCCCCAGCCAGACGAGGCGGGCGCGCTGCGAGCCGCGTATCGAAAGCGCCAGCGAGACGACCAGCAGGGGGAGCGCGACGACCAACGTCACGAGATCGTTGCCGAACCATCCGGCGGTGATGAGCGCGTTATCTCGATACAGATCGTCGATGAGCAGCCCGCCGGCGGATGCGATCAGGGTCAGGACGGCGATGAGGGCCGTCAAAATGTAAGCGGTCTTCAATTTGGGATTGGACATGATGTGCTCCTTGGGTTTCTTGGCGAGTCTTCTGGAAAGGATACGTAGGGATAGTTTATCATAAAACCTCCCCGATGCAGGGCAAACGAAGCAGTTCTGAGGTGTCCGAGATACACGATGCTGCGCGCTAAGCGATTTATCGCCCACATCAACCCCAACTTCGTTTGCCTTGAACTGGGCTAAGTATGCTGGTTCTTCAGGAATTCGCCGGGGGCAATTATACCATCTCCACCCGCAACCCAGTAACGACGCAAAAAGGTCTGTAATCCTCACAGACACGCGATTTCTGGCTGTTTTTAGGGCTACTGAGGGGGTTAGGCCGTTCCAAGAAAATAAGTCTCCCAAAAACGGTCAGTTTTCTGAGGAGAAAGCATCAGGTTTGGGAGGTTTTAATTTCTGGAACTACCTTACCCGGCAAAACCCAAGAGACCCAGTATGCTCTGAAGCACCGAGAGCGATTTCCTCAGTCGATCTGCTTGGAATTCCCAGCGCGAATCGCAGTTGACTTTTTTAGCCTCTGATTGTACGCTTGAAGAAACATATATAATTTGACGTTGCCAACAATGATGAAGGGCCAGTGGATCTGACAGGAGTGAGAGCATGAGTGCAACAGAGCAATCGCAGGTACAGGAAGTTTTAGAGGAGCGACGGACCGCCATTGCACGGGTATGGTTCGAGAAATTGGATGCCTTAAGCTCGATTAATCTGGATAGAAGGGAGTGGGAACCACGTCTGGAGGCGTTCATGGATGAATTGATCGCGATCCTGACGGCGGAATCGTTCGCCCCCGCCAAGGCGCAGGAGGTTGGCGTCGCGCTGGAGGAGGTGGACAATCTACAACCCGATCAGATCATCGAGATGCAGACAACCTTGGGCGAGGCGTTCTCGGAGGAGATCCCGGCGGCGGTGATGCCCTGGCTGCAACCACGCCTCGTGGCCGTGCTGGGCGCTTTCCTCACCGGTTTTTTCACCGGCAAGGCGGAGCGCGCCAAGCGCTTTGACATGGACGCGATGTCTGATATGGGCCATGATCTCAAGACGCCCATCAATGCCATCACCGGCTTCTCGCGCGTCATCTTGAAGGGCATCGACGGGCCGATCACGGAGTTCCAGCAACAGGACTTGACCTCGATCTACGAAGGCGGCAAGAAGCTGCTCACGATGATCGATGACATCTTCCAGGTCGCCAAGAAAGATGCGGCCAAGACGAACATCTACGCGGTCTCGTTTCCAGTCCCGGCGCTCCTGGGCGATGTTGTTACGACGGCCCAGCCCATCGTGGCGAGGCACGATCACACATTAGAGGTCTGTGGGGTCGGCGCGCTGGGCACGATGCGCACGGATGCCTCCAAGGTGCGCTGGGTGTTGGTGAACGCGCTGCTCTATACGGCGCGCTTGACCAAACACCGCACATTGTCGCTCACGGCGATGCGCGAACGCGTGGCCGATACCGATTGGCTGGTCTTTGAGGTCGCCGAGGGATTGCCCGATGAGCGCAAACCCATGCTCTTGGAAGATGAAGAGGAGATGCCGGATCGTGAGGCGGCCGCGCTGGAGGGGGAACTGGGTCTGGTGACCTGCCAGCGATTCTGCGAGCAATTAGGCGGCACCTTCGTCCAGGAGGATGAGGAGGAGGAATTGATTCGATTTACTGTGCGCTTGCCGGCGCGATCCCACACCTAAGCCGCCGATGCACTACTATCTTAAGAGGAAAGAGGAAAGAGGAAAGAGGAAAGAGGAGAGCGGAGAATGCAAATCGTAACAGATACGGGCATGGATATGACAGCGGAGCAGCGGGAAGGTTTAGACTTCCATTATCTGCCCCTGACCCTGACGTTGGACGGCAAGACCTATCGCAGCGGCATCGATATCGAACCGGAGGCTTTCTACGACATCTTGGAGACATCTGAGGGCTTGCCCACCACGTCATTGCCCTCACCGGGAGAGTTTGCCGAGTTGTATCGCCAGCTCGCCCAAGACGATCCCGACATCTTGTCGGTGCACATCTCCTCCGGCCTGAGCGGGACGTGCAACGCGGCCCGTGAGGGCGCCAAGCTGGTGCCGGAGGCCAATATCCACGTCTTCGATACGTTGACCCTCTCCGGCGCGGAAGGCTGGCACGTCGAGGCGGCGGCGCGTGCGGCCAAGGCCGGCTGGGGTATCCCGGAGACGGTGGAGCTTCTGGAGAAGGTTCGCACATATACCGAGACGCTCTACACCCTGGCGACGCTCAAGTATTTGATCCATGGGGGACGCATCAGTCATATCAAGGGCCTGGTCGCCTCTGTGCTGCGGATCAAGCCCTTGATCGCCGTGAGTAAAGATGATGGAAAGTACTATCAGCGGGGGCAGACCCGGACGTTGCCCCGTGCAATCCTGAACGTCGCGGACGTGATCGCTGAGGATTACCCCCGGGGCACGCCATTGCGAGTGCAAGTCCTCCACGGCCAAAACCCGGAGGGCGCCGAACGCTTGCGCGAGCGCGTCGATTCGATGTTCGTCTGCACGTGGCTGCCCACCTCAATGATTGCTCCAGTGCTGGGCGCGCACACCGGGCCGGGCCTGGTCGGTGTAGCCTACGCCCCAATGAAAGATTTCCCAGAGCTACCATGAGGTGGATTTTATTGTGATTCACCCCTTACAAGCTTGCCTAATATGATAGATGAGGTTATTCGCGCAAACTAACGCGCTAGTTTTGCGCTTCATCAGGGAATCGTCAGGTATTAAGTTGATATTTGCGCCGTCCTGTGCTATAATTTGGACGTTGGCGGGATTTTTATAACAGTTGCCCCGGACCAGCATAATATTTGCAGAGAACTTTTACCTTGATAGCCGAACCGAAGTCAGTTGGATTTTGGATCGCTTTGATGCACAGATACAGGTGTAGAAGCTTTTAGAAGTGATTTGATTTCTGCTGAAGTGTAGACAATCGAAGTGTAATCATAGTCCTTTGTAGTTTGTGCTAACTCACTAAGACTGTTTAAAATATGCCGCTGATACCTAAATTTGCCTATGAACGATAAAAAAACTATACAGAGAGAAAACGGCGACCCAAGTTCTACGCGGGAGTTACCCCGTATGCTTGGGCGTCTTATTGCCAAAGTTACGGCCTTAATCTGGCGGTGGAGCAACGACCGACAGGCTGTTGTCTCCTTTGTAGGGCGTTATAGCGCGCACTTAGCCATTTTGGCCCTGGCGCTGTGCTTGGGCTTGGTGGGGAGTATCACCTTCACGCCCGTGAGTGTGGCAAATATGACCCTTAGCCTCGAACATACCGTCCAGCAGAGCACCTCTCAGCACGCCATCGCCGAGGCGGTCGCGACGCCCACAGCGCCCGTCGCTGCCACAGCTAAATCATGGCAATCTAGCTCTCGCCAATATCAAGCCGTCTTTCGGCAAGCTGTCCCGCACACGAAGATTCCTGATCGTGTGCGTTTGAACGTTATTACCTACACCGTTCAGACCGGCGATAACATCTTCACCATTGCTGAACGCTTCGAGCTTTCCCCGTACACCATCGCGTGGGCCAACATGGAGACCTTGCAGGGTGCGCCGTGGCTGGTGCAGCCGGGCCTGACGCTCTTCATCCTGCCCGTCGATGGTGTCTATCACACCGTGATGGAAGGGGACACGCCGTCAGAAATCGCCGAAGCCTATGACGTTGAGGTGGCGAGGCTGTACAATCAGTGGAACGAGGTGGAGCCTGGCGCGTCGTTGTCAGAGGGCACGCAGCTCGTCATCCCCGGTGGTGAGGGCGAGGACGTGGAGTGGGAACCCCCGCCGCCAGCACCTGCACAGCCGGGCGTGGCTGCCGCTTCGGCCAGTTGGGGCGCGTGTGGCGATTTAAGCGTCAGTGGACCGGGCGCCAATGGGTGGTTCATCCTTCCGACCGGATCCTATGCAGTCTCTGGCTGGTATTTCCACGATGTGCGTAACCCAGGGCACATTGGCCTGGACTACAAATGCCACTTGGGTGATCCGATTTACGCATCGGATAACGGTGTCGTCGTCTTCGCCGGGTGGGGCGGTGGTTATGGTAATTTGATCCGTGTCAGTCACGGCAATGGGTATCAGACCTACTACGGCCACTTCGATTCCATTGCTGTAGGATGTGGTCAAGCCGTTTACCAGGGTCAAGTCCTTGGCTATTGTGGCACCACGGGCTGGTCGACCGGGCCACACCTCCACTACGAAATTCGCCTCAACGGGGTGCCTCAGAACCCTCAACTGTTTGAACCATAAACCCTATGTCCATCGATTCATCCCCAGCGCAGGAGAAAACTGCCTGTCGCGGTCATCGATGGATCCATGTTGTCGCCCAAATCGCCGCGTGGATTTGGCGGTGGCATGATGACCGCGCCGGTTTACGTCCGATGTTGGGCCGCTATACGGCCCATGGCGCGCTGGCTGTCATCATGTTGGTTCTTTTCATGGGCAATTTTCACTTAGAGGGGATCGCCTCAGCCTCCGGAGCGACGTCAGGGCCGCGCGTCTCGTTTCAACTGAACATCAGCGGGGCGGGATTGACGGATATCTCTGGGCGGCCTTATTACCGCTCGAACACCACATCCCACATCGTGCGCAAGGCGAAGATGCACACCGCCATCCCCGAACGGCCTCGGTTGGAGATTGTCACCTACATGGTTCAGCCGGGCGACACGACGGAGACGATAGCGGAGAAGTTCGGTCTCCAGCCGACGACGCTTCAATGGTCAAACCCGGAACTGGAAAAAGCCCCCGATCTCCTCAACGTGGGGCAAGAGTTGACGATTCTTCCCATCGATGGCGTCTATCACACGGTGGATGTCAGCGACACCCTCTCATCCCTGGCGGAGACGTACAAAGTCAGCAGCGAGACCATTGCAAGTTGTCAATTTAACACCGTTTCGGCCAGCGGCGAGTTGCAGGAAGGCCAGAAGCTCATTATCCCCGATGGCACGAAGCCATACACGCCCAAAAAAGTCACAACCTATGAGGGGCCGGTGCCGGAGGAGGCTAATGGCTCTGGGTATTTCCGGTGGCCCGCGTATGGGACCTTGACCCAAGGCTATTGGTATGGGCATCGCGCCATCGACATTGGATCGTCAGAAGGCTCGGCCATTCGGGCCGCCGACAAGGGCTACGTGAGCTTTGCCGGCTGGACCGATATTGGCTATGGTTATCTCGTCGTGCTGGATCACGCTAACGGTTACCAGACGTACTACGCCCACTTGAGCAATATCTTCGTTGTTGAAGGACAAGCTGTCGAGTCGAGTGAGGTGATCGGGGCGATGGGCAACACCGGTAATTCCACGGGGCCGCATCTGCACTTTGAGATTCGCTATAACGATTATCCTACAAATCCCTTGGTCTATTTACCTTAGTTTCGAGGCGCGGGGAGATAGAATTGGATGGGCAGCGAGCCGGGATGGCTCGCTTTTTTGTTTGTAACGAGATGTAAAAGGGAGGTTGTGTGCGATTAGAAATTGATGAAGCGCGGCGCCTGTACGGTGAGGCCGACAGCGTCCACGACTTTGATCACATCCTGCGCGTGTTGACATTGGCGGAGCGCATCGCCCAGGCCGAAGGGGCGGACGTGGCGCTGGTGCGCACCGCTGCGCTGTTGCACGATTGGGGGCGCGCGGAAGCGGTCGAGCGGCAGTTGGACCACGCGCAGGTCGCGGCCTCCCGCGCGCGGACGTGGCTGACGGCGCGCGACTATCCGCCGGCGCAGATCGACGCCGTGACGCACGCCATCGCTGCGCATCGCTTCCGCACCGATCCGGCGCCCGCGACGTTGGAGGCGCAGGTACTCTTCGATGCCGATAAGCTGGATGCCATCGGCGCGATTGGCGTGGCGCGCGCGTTCGCCTATGGCGGGGCGCACAATCAGCGACTCTGGGCGCCGCTCTCGGCGGTCGATCTGGCCCGTTGGGAGGACGAGGGCGATGATCCGCAGCGGCACACGCCCGTCCACGAGTTCGTCGTCAAACTCTCGCGCATCAAAGATCGGCTCTACACGCGGGCGGGACGGGCCATCGCCGCCGAGCGCCACGCCTATATGGCCGCCTTCTACGAGCGCTTGACGGCGGAGGTCAAGGGCGAGTTGTAAACTGATGTGACTCTTCAGGAATCCGCCGGGTGCAGTCTGCGATCTCCACAAACGCGCAAATCAACGCCGCTCTTAGGGCTATCTGGGGAGTTGTCCGGCGAAATCCAAAAGACCCACTGACGCTCGGCATCCAATCGCATCGGGCTGTTATATTCAACGAAATTCCAACGTTTCAAACCAAACTCGTCATCAACTATGACGCAAGTCTGCTATTCTCGGTGTTATCGTTTGATATAGTGAAATATGGGCAATCACGAGAGCGCTTCTATCGTCCATTGCCTGTATCTGTGTCATTCATTGTAGAAGGGTAGAAATTGAAGAGGAGGAAAGGAATGGAGAAGTATCGTACACGCAAGTTGCTGATTGTTGCTGGATTGGCGTTGTTGCTCGTCGCGCTAGCCGTGCCCGGCGCGCGGGCGTTCGAGGGCCGGGGTGGGGATGTCGTCGTCATCGAGGCGGACGAGGTCATCGAGGACGACCTCTACGTCGCCGCCGGTGAGTTCATCCTGATGGGTACGGTTAGAGGGGATGTGATCGCCGTTGGTAGCTCCGTGATCATCGAAGGCACAGTGACGGGGGATCTCCTGGCGGGAGGCCAAAGCGTCGCCATCGAGGGCACGGTGGAGGACGACGCCCGGATCGCTGGTTACGCGCTCTCCCTTGAGGGCGAGGTGGGGGATGACGTCATCGCCACCGGCTATAGCCTTCAGAGTCGAAGCGACGCTGTCATTGGCGGCGATGTGCTCTATGCGGGGTACCAAACGCTGCTGGCCGGGATGATTGGCGGCAATGTCGAGGTCGGCGGTGGTGCGGTGCAGATCTCTGGTGAGGTCGCGGGCGATGCTAAGGTGGACGTCGGCGGCGCCGAGGCGGGGGATCGGATGCCCCCTGGATTTCCCTATATGCCCACGATGCCGCGCGTCTCGTCAGTTCCCAGTGGGTTGACCGTGACGGAGGATGCTAGCATCAGCGGCAATTTGACCTATACGGCCACTACTGAGGTGGATATGCTGGGGGATGTCGTCGCGGGGGAGACCGACTTCAATCAGTATGATCCCGAGGAGAAAGAGGGGAAACGTGGCCCGGGGGGATACGTGGGGCGTTGGTTCCTGCGTCAGATTCGTCGCTTGATCATCTTCCTGTTAATCGGCGCGGTGATGATGGGGTTGATACCCGATTGGACGCGCAAAATGGCGCAGCGGAGTGAAACTGAGCCGTTGCTCAGCTTGGGGTGGGGGGTGGTCGCCCTTGTCGCGTTTGGCGTGTTGATGGTCGCGCTTGTCGCGGCGACAGCGCTGCTCGCGGGCGTTTTTGGCCTTATCACCTTGGGCGAACTGGCGGGTCGATTCGCCGTGTTAGGCGGCTTGCTCACCGGCGCTGTTGGATTTAGCTTCAGCTTGCTATGGCGCTACGTCACCGCTATCATCTTCAGCGTACTGGCTGGGCGATTAACCTTCCGCGTATTCCACTCGTCGGCGGAGTCGCAACGTTGGTTGCCGATGTTGGTAGGGGTGATCATCTTCGTCATCATCACCGCCGTGCCCATATTGGGATGGATCGCCAAGCTGGGAGTTGGGCTGTTGAGCCTGGGCGCGATCTGGCTCTGGGGACTCGATTGGTGGAAGCAACGCCAAGCAGCGCCGGTCGGCGCTGAGGCGTAGCTTTGCTATGAAGTTGGTCTGCTAGTCGGGCCGCTCATATCAGATGTCAAAAAGACCGCCCGTGAGGGCGGTCTTTGCTGTGCCATAGTTGATTCGATGGGGGGGGCTCGTTCTATTCGCGCGGGCGGAGGTGCGGATAGAGCAGCACCTCGCGGATCGAGTGGCAATCCGTGAAGAGCATGACCAACCGATCTACGCCCAGGCCGAAGCCGCCATTCGGTGGCATCCCGTACTTCATCGCGCGGAGATAGTCCTCATCCATTTGCTGGGCCTCTTCGTCGCCGGCCTCGTAGGCGCGCCCCTGCTCCAAGAAGCGCTCCTCCTGCTCGAATGGATCATTTAGCTCGGTGAAAGCGTTGCCCAATTCCAGGCCGCCGATGAACAGCTCAAAGCGCTCGACGTGCGTGGGATCATCCGGGCATTGCTTCGCCAGCGGCGAGATCGCCACCGGGTAAGTGTGGACAAACGTCGGCCGGATCAGCGTCGGCTCCACCTCGGAGAGCAGGTTATCGACCAGGTGGCCCCAGGTGGCGCTGTCATCGGCCTGATAGCCGCGCGCTCGCATCTCCTGCCGGAGCGCATCGGCCTCTGGGAAAGCGCGATAATCGATGCCCGTGCCCTCTTGGATCACCTCCTGCAAGGAGACGCGCCGCCAGGGCGGCGTCAGATCGATGTCGTGGCCCTGGTAGAGGAGCGTCGTGGTGTCCAGCACCCGCTCCGCCGCCGAGACGATCATCTGCTCGACCGTGCTCATCATCCCCGAAAGATCCGTGTACGCGCGATAGAGTTCCAATTGGGTGAACTCCGGGTTGTGCTTGTAGGAGACGCCCTCGTTGCGGAAATCGCGCCCGATCTCGTAGACCCGCTCGTACATCCCCACGAGCAGGCGCTTGAGATACAGCTCGAACGAAATCCGCAGATAGAGGTCCTGCTTGAGCTGATTGTGATGCGTGATGAATGGCCGGGCATTGGCCCCGCCGTAGATCGGCTGGAGGATGGGCGTCTCGACCTCTAAGTAGTCCTCGGCATCCAACCAGGCGCGCAGCGCGGTGATCGTGCGGGAGCGCGTGCGGAAGATCTCGCGCGTCTGGGGGTTCGTCGCCAAATCGGCGTAGCGCTGACGATAGCGCTCCTCCACGTCGGAGAACGCGCTGTAGCGCGCGACCTCGCCCGCCTCGTCCGTGTACTCCTTCGGGATCGGCAGCGGCGTGATGGCCTTGGCGAGCATCTGTAACTCCTGCACCAGCACGCTGATCTCGCCCGTGCGGGTGCGCATCAGCGGCCCCGTCGCCTCGACGAAATCGCCCAGATCAAAGGCCTTCTTGAAGAGGTCGTAGCTTTCTGGGTCCATCTCGTTGTGGCGCAGGAAGAGCTGGAGCTTGCCGTGGGCATCTTCGATGTGGGCGAAGGCGATCTTGCCCATCACCCGGATGCTGATCAAGCGCCCGACGACGGTGACCTCCGGCGGATCGACCTCGGCGGCCTCGGCGACTTGGAAAGCCACGGCAGCCTCCGCTAAGGTATGCGTGCGGGTGACTCGAGGCGGATAGGGCGACTCGCCCGCTTCTTGCAAGCGCTGTAACTTTTCGACCCGTTGCTGTTCAAGCTCATTCAGTTCCATAGTGCAACTCCTCTATCTCGTGTTCATCGGTGTGTATCTGAAGTCGCGGCATACAAACAAGCCCACACACCTTCGTATGGGCTTGTCGGATTGTGATCATCGCTGCGTCGGTTGTTTTTAACGAATAGCGATAATTTCGAAGGTGATGTCGCCGCCCGGCGCGTGAATCGTGGCCTTTTCCCCCACCTTTTTGCCCATCAGCGCCTTGCCCAGGGGCGATTCATTGGAGATCTTGCCCTTGGTTGGATTGGCTTCCGCCGAGCCAACGACTTGGTATTCCTCCAATGTCTCCGAGCCTTCCTCTTGGATGGTGACGTCAGCGCCTAAGGTCACCAGCCCCGTTTCCTCTGACTTCTCAATGATGACGGCATGACGCAACATATTCTGGATTTCCAAGATGCGTCCTTCGACGAAAGATTGTTCTCGGCGCGCCTCTTCCAGCTCGGCGTTTTCGATCAGTTCCCCTTCTGTGAGGGCGTTATGTAACCGTTCCGCCACTTGCCTGCGGCGGACGGTCTCGTTATGATGCAATTCTTCTTCTAATGTTTCGTAGCCCTCTTGTGTTAGGTAGACTGGACGTTCATTCATAAGGTTACCCTTCCTCCAACTTTCAACTTTGCTGATCTGCAAACCCCTCAATATGCAGATTTGATGCTTAATGGCCCTTTATAAAATAAAAACCCGAGAACGCAAAGGCCGTTCCGAGAAATAAACCTGGTTCTTCGGGAATTTGCCGGGTGCAATCTTACCATGTTCCTCCAGTAACCTAGCAACGTAGAAAAGGTCTGTGGTCTTCACAAACACGCAAACCTTCGCTGCGTTTAGGCCGTTCCAAGAAAATAAGTCTCCCAAAAACGGTCAGTTTTCTGAGGAGAAAGCATCAGGTTTGGGAGGTTTTAATTTCTGGAACTACCTTAGGGCTACTGAGAGGGGGTATCCAGCAAAATCCAAAAGACCCATAAACCCATCAGACACGAATGATTTTTGAGGAGAAGGTCTCAGGTTGGGAAGGTTTAAAATTCTGGAACTCCCAAAGTGCTCACAGGTTGCGCAATTATACCACACCGTGAATTCTTGTAAAGTTTGCGCTTTATGGATTTTTGGAGTATGAGAGGGGGTTTGAGTGGCGCCGAATGGTATAATGGAGGTGTTTGCTACGTAACCTTGCGAAGGTTCGCCTAAATCCATTCCCCCATCACTTTGCACCCTTTGACGCCCAATCACTGAGTAAAGAGGAGAGGCTATGAGGAACGAGAATGAGACGCCGACGGAGTTGCACGCCCGCTATCGCGGGAAGATCCAGATGGCGCCCAAGGCGCCGGTCGCCGGTCTGGCCGATTACGCAATCTGGTACACGCCGGGCGTGGCGGAACCGTGCCGCGCCATCGCGCGCGACCCCGATCAGGTGTGGGAGCTGACCAATCGCGGCAACACCATCGCCGTGATCTCCGATGGCACGCGCGTCCTGGGCCTGGGGGATATCGGGCCGGCGGCGGGGCTGCCGGTGATGGAGGGCAAGGCG